>JAQGPD010000645.1 GCA_028293305.1 Verrucomicrobiales bacterium
TGGGGACCGGGGCTCTGGGGGCCGGGGCTCTGGGGGCCGGGGCTCTGGGGACCGGGGCTCTGGGGGCCGGGGCTCTGGGGACCGGGGCTCTTGGGCGACTTGAAAAGTCGCGGTCCTTTTTTAGGCAAAACCCCCGTCGGGGGGACCGACGGGGGTGGTGGGAGACGGGATTACTGGATGACGGCGAGGGAATCCGTGGTGCTGTCGTAGGTGAGGGCGGCGGCGGCGGATGCAGCTTCGGTGGAGCTCATGGGAGCATAGAAGCGGGTGGAGGCGAAAGCGGTGCCGGGGACTCCGGACACACCGTTATCCGTAGTGAGGGCGGTCGCAATGTTGGTGGCGGATGGGGAGGTGACCGTGGCTCCGGCGGCGCGGAGGGAGGAGTAAAGGGAAGCGATGCTCTGGGCGTTGCGCTTGTTCTTGGCGGTGGTGCTGTTCTCAAAAACACCGGACATGGCAGGGATCGCGATGGCGGCGATGACACCGATCACGGCGATAACAACGAGGAGTTCGACGAGGGAGAATCCTTTTTTGGCAGTGGTTTTGATCAGGTTTTTCATGGATGTTATGCGGGTGGCAGTTGTTATGTTTTGTTTATTGTCGTGTCGACCCCTCATAATTACATAAAACAGAAATATAATCAACAGTATTATTCATAATTACTATAATTTAGCTTAAGCCGAGCGTTGAAGATCGGCGCGTTCTATTGAACACTGTTCAATAATTCGCCTGCGCTGGGAGATGCTAAAGCCCGCAAATGATTGTCAGGCGAGGCGCGCCGAAGGGGCGGGTAAAGGCGGGGATGGGTGCGGCTAGGAACCGATAGGACAGATAGGACGGATAGGACGGATAAGCCGGATAAGCCGGATAGGACCTATATGACTTACAGGACTGGTAGTCCAATCAGTCAAATGGAGCCGTAAAGGCGGGGGAGCCGCCGGGCGGATGGGGGGAGGGGAATGAGTCATTCCGGCTCCGGGTTCATGATGGCCTGGGCGGGTTTCATGATGTGGTGGAGGAGGAAGGCGATACCGAAGATGGCGAGCGCGATGAGGGGGGCGGTGGCCATGCCGGGTTTGGGATCGTGAAGGGCGCTTTGGACGCGGGTGACGATGAGGATGGCGCAGACGAGGGCTCCGAGAATGGGGACGGCGAGGGGGACATCGAAGCCGCCGGTGGGCTCGCCGGGGCGGCGTTTTAGGATGACGAGGGAGACATTGACGAGGGTGAAGACGACAAGGAGCAGCAGGACGGTGGCTTCGGCAAGGGGCTTGACGCCGCCGCTGAGAATGAGGGCGCTGACGATGAGAAAGAGCACCAGGATGGCGAGCGCGGGGGTGTGCCGGGTGGGGTGGAGTTTTGAGAGGGCGGCGGGGAGGAGGCCTTGGCGGCTCATGCCGTAGAGGAGTCGGGAGCCCATGAGATAGTTGAGGAGGGCGGTGTTCCCGATGGCGAAGATGGTGATGCCAAGATAGACGTGGTTGATGCCGCCGAACCATGGGGCGGCGCGGTGGGCGACTTCCATGAGGGGGGTTTTGCTGGCGGCGAGTTCGCGCCAGGGGATGACGGAAACGGCGGTGATGGCGACGGCCATGTAGATGAGGGTGGCCAGGACCATGGCTCCGATGAGGCCGAAGGGGATGTCGCGTTTGGGATTTTTCACCTCCTCGCTGACGTTGAGGATGTCCTCGAATCCGATGAAGGAAAAGAACATGACCACGGCGCCCTGGAGGACGAGGGCGAGGGTGATGCCGGAGCCGGGGCCGGCGGCGAGGGTGTCGGCGGGGGTTTCGAAGTAGTTGACGGAGCCCCAGTATTTGAGGCCGACGGCGATGATGAAGAGGAGGCCGGAGGCTTCGATGACGGTGCAAAGGACGTTGACCCACATGCTTTCCTTCATGCCGCGGAGGATGACGCAGCCGACGAGGAAGACGATGCCGATGGCGACGAGTTTGATGGGAAGGGAAAATCCGGCGGCTTTTTCCAGGTTTTCCGCGATGGCCTGGGCTCCGGTGGCCATGCTGGTGAGGCCGCTCATCATGACGCCGATGCCGACGACATAACTCAAGGCGGGCCGGCGGAGGGCGCGCTGGGTGACGTAGGCGGCGCCGGCGGCTCTGGCGTATCGGCCGCCGACGCAGGCGTAGGAAAGGCCGGTGAGGAGGGCGGCGATCATGGCGGCCAGGAAGGCAAGCCAGACGGCGTTGCCGAGGGATTCGGCGGCGCGCCCGACGAGGGCGTAAATGCCGGCGCCGAGCATGGAGCCGAGGCCGTAGAAAAGGATCTGCCATTTGCCAAGGGTGGGCAGGAGTCCGGCGGAGGGCGGGGCGGGGGATGGGCTGGAAGTGGGGCTGGTCGCTGGGCTGCCGGGGGTGCTGGATGGCAAGCCGGACGGTGTGCTGCCGGGCAGGCTGGAGGGGGAGGGGGGGGAGGACTCGGGCATGGGAGGAGATTGGGCGGGGAAGGGGGGATGGGAAAGGAAATTGGTTTTTGAATTTGGGTTTTTAAATTTGGGCTTTGGGGCTTTGGGGCTC
>JAQGPD010000289.1 GCA_028293305.1 Verrucomicrobiales bacterium
CGCCGTCGCCGCCGACACCCTGGCTTATTTTAATAACGTCGCCCCCACCGGTCCCCTCACCGGCCTTGCCGGTCCCGGGCATAACGGATTCCTGATGATCTGCGCCGCCCTGGTGCTCTTCATGACCCTCCCCGGTCTGGCTCTCTTCTACGGCGGCCTCGTCCGTCATAAAAACGTCCTCTCCGTCATGGCCCAGTGCCTCGGACTCGCCGGCATGGTCACTATCATGTGGTTCGTCTTCGGTTACTCCATGGTCTTCGGTGAACACCCCGCGGAAGGCGCTCCAAAATGGGCCGGCTACATCGGCGACGTTTCCAAATACCTCTTCCTCAAGGACGTCGGCGGCGCCCCTAACACAAACTACACCGCCTGGCCCTCCCAGTCGACCTTCAGCATGTATCAGCTGATGTTCGCCATCATCACCCCCGCTCTCATCGTCGGCGCCATCGCCGAGCGCATGAAATTCGCCGCCATCATGATCTTTTGCGCCTTCTGGATGGTGCTCGTTTACTTCCCGATGGCCCACATGGTCTGGGGCTTTGACGGTGTTTTCAACGGCGTCTGGAACGGCGGCGCGACCACTCCCGGCATCGACTTCGCCGGCGGCACCGTGGTGCACATGACCTCCGGTTGGTCCGCCCTCGTGCTCTGTCTCATCCTTGGCAAACGCCTCGGCTTTGGCAAACAACCCATGCAGCCCCACAGCATGGTGCTTTGTATGGTCGGCACCGGCATGCTCTGGGTCGGCTGGTATGGCTTCAACGCCGGTTCCGCCCTCGCCGCTGATGGCATCGCCTCCCAGGCCTTCATGACCACCACCCTCGCCGCCGCCGTCGCCGCCTTCACCTGGGGCCTTGTCGAAGGCATCGCCAAAGGAAAAGTCAGCGTCCTCGGACTCTGCTCCGGTGCTGTCGCCGGTCTCGTCGTCATCACCCCCGCCGCTGGTTTTGTCACCGCCCAGTCCGCCGTCATCATGGGCGTTCTCGCCGGTGTCGTCCCTTACATCGCCTGCACCAAGATCAAATCCATCTTCGGTTATGACGACTCCCTGGACACCTTCGGCATCCACGGCGTGGGCGGCACTCTCGGTGCCATCCTGACCGCCGTCTTTGCCAACAGCAAGGTCAACCCCAACCTCGTCAGCGACACCTACGCCAAGGTGAACGGCATGCAGGCCTTCTTCGGTGAAGACGGAAAAGCCACCAGCGGTCTCCTCATGAACCACCTCTACATCGTCGGCTTCACCATCGTCCTCTCCGTGGTTGTCACCGCCGTCCTCGCTTACGCCATCAAGGCCGTCATCGGCCTCAAAGCCAGCGACGAAGCCCAACAAACCGGTCTCGACCTCGCCGAACACGGCGAAGACGGCTACCACACCGCCGGCTGATCCGGATTCAAAAAATCACCCGGGTCCCCCACGGAACCCATCCCGCGAAAACCGGGGCAGCCGCAGGGTTGCCCCGGTTTTTTTTGTCCGCCCGGCGGCGCGCTCCGCTTCCGGCAATCACCATGAAAATCCAACCGTGGGCCAGGCGCCCAACCGTCAAATATCCAGCCAATCCAGCCAATCCGGCCAGCCCGTCCACCCGGTGTAGCCGGTGCAGCCAATCCAGCCAACCCGGCCCGCCGGTCCGGACTAATCCCCGTCCAACGCATCGATCCCCGTCTTCACATGCAGCAGAATGATTCCTGACAAATCATCCGTCCGCGGCCGGTCCGTCAGCCCCGGATCCATGATGCTCTCCGTCATCGCGCCCAGCAGCGCCATCTGCCGGTATTCCGATGTCAGGGAACGCGCCTCATTCAGCCACCGGAGTTGCGAGGCCGCCTCCAATTGATGCATCTCCTCCTCGTTGTTTTCCCAAGCCGCTTCGATCCGTTCCTCCGTGACCTCATGCGTGGCGCCCCCGCATTTCCGGAAAGCCAGCCACGCCCAAAGCCCGTAAAAAAAGATCAGCCCCCGGTCATCACGCTCCGCGATGGCCTCCTCCGCCGCCTGGAGAAAGCCGGCCAAAATCGGCTGCTCCGCCCGGAACTGTGCCACGTGCGTGGCCAGTTTTTCGTCGTCCTCGATATTCAATTCATTCCACGCATCCGTCACGGCGCTGGGCGGCACAATAGGCATGCCGCCAGCATAGCATCAACTCCCGCCAGTCAGGGGTTTCTTTTTCAAAAATCCGCTTCACCTTCCCGCCCCCGAAAATATCCCTCCCGCCCCCCCATTCCCGCCTCCCCGCCCCCGTTCCAAGTCCCCTCCGCCCTCCCCCCCCCCGGATCCCTTGTTATCGAAATCGCCCACCGCCTTCCGTTTCACCGCCTCCCTTCCCAACAAACATTCCACCGGCTCCTCCCCTTCCCAAGTTCCCCAATTCCGAATTTCCATTTCCCGATTTCCGATTTCCGATTTCCCATTTCCCATTTCCCAATTTCCCATTTCCCAATTTCCTAATTTCCTAATTTCCTAATTTCTTAATTTCCCAATTTCTTAATTTTCCCAATTTTCCACCATGAGCAGTGACCGGCGCAAGCCCTTCCCATTCGACGTCTTCGAACCCCGCTGGCAACAGCGCTGGGATTCCGAAAAAACCTTCCGCACCCCCGGCCCCGGAGACGCGGACTTCGATGCCTCGAAGCCGAAGTATTTTGTCCTCGACATGTTCCCCTATCCGAGCGGCGCCGGCCTCCACGTCGGCCATCCGGAAGGCTACACCGCCACCGACATCATCGCCCGCGCCAAGCGCATGCAGGGCCATAACGTCCTCCACCCCATGGGTTGGGACGCCTTCGGACTGCCCGCGGAGCAATACGCTATCAAAACCGGACAACACCCCCGCGTCACCACCGAGGCGAATATCGAAAACTTCCGCCGCCAGCTCAAAGCCATCGGTTTTTCCTACGACTGGGACCGCGAAGTGAACACCACCGACCCCGGCTACGTGCGCTGGACGCAGTGGATTTTCCTCCAGCTCTATCACTCCTACTTTTGTGAGGAAACGAAAAAAGCCCGCCCCGTCAGCGACCTCGAAGCCAAAGGCTGGACCCGCGGGCAAATCGACGCCGTGCGCCTCGCCTTCGTCCACGAAGCCCCCGTGAACTGGTCCCCCGACCTCGGCACTGTGTTGGCCAATGAGGAAATCGAGGAATGGAAAGCCAAAGGCCACACCGTCGAGCGCCGCCCCCTGCGCCAATGGATGCTGCGCATCACCAGCTACGCCGAACGCCTCATTGACGAACTCGAGCCCCTCGACTGGCCGGAAGGCATCAAGCTCCTCCAGAAAAACTGGATCGGAAAAAGCGAAGGCGCGGAAGTCGATTTCGACGTCCAAGGCCAAAAGGTCACCGTCTTCACCACGCGGCCTGACACTCTGTTCGGAGCCACCTACATGGTCCTCGCTCCCGAGCATTCCTTGGTCGCTCAAATCACGACCCCGGAACAAAAAGCCGCCGTCGAATCCTACGTCACCGCCTGCGCCAGCAAGTCCGACATGGACCGCGGCGACCTGAACAAAGACAAATCCGGAGTCTTCACTGGAGCCTACGCCATCAACCCGGTGAACCAGGAAAAGATCCCCGTCTGGATCGCCGACTACGTCATGATGGGCTACGGCACCGGCGCCATCATGGCCGTCCCCGCCCACGACGAACGCGACTTCGAGTTCGCGCAGAAGTTTTCGCTCCCCATCAAAGCAGTCGTCCAAAAAACCGTAGCAAGGCCCGTCCCGGCCTTGTCAGAGCAGGAGCCATTACCCGACCCCCTCCCCTCCAGCCCCCCTCCCAAACTCCAAGCCAACCCATCCCCTCCAGCCAACCAAGTCTCCTCCAACCAAGGCTCCGCAAACGAAGTCTCCGCCAGCCAATGCTCTGAAAACAAGGCCGGGACGGGCCTTGCTACGGCATTTTGTGAACAAGGCTTCGCTGTGAACTCCGGTTTCCTCGACGGCTTGCCCACCGCCGAGGCCAAAGCCAAAATGATCGACTGGCTCGAAGCGAACCAGCTCGGCAAGCGCCGTATCCAATTCAAACTCCGCGACTGGCTGTTCTCCCGTCAGCGCTATTGGGGCGAGCCGTTTCCCATCATCTGGGAAAACGGCAACCACGCCGCCATCCCGGACAGCGAACTCCCACTGCTCCAGCCGGAATTGGAGGACTTCAAACCCACCGGCGACCCCCGCGGCCCGCTCATCAAAGCCACGGACTGGATCGCCTACAGCCCCACCGCCCAGCGCGAGACCAACACCATGCCGCAATGGGCCGGCTCCTGCTGGTATTACCTCCGTTACTGCGATCCGAAAAACAGCGATCGATTCATCAGCAAGGAAGCCGAGGCCTACTGGCTCGGCGGCAGCGGCAAGCCCGGCGCGGTCGATCTCTATGTAGGCGGCACCGAGCACGCCGTGCTGCATCTGCTCTATGCCCGGTTCTGGCATAAAGTGCTATTCGACCTCGGCCACCTGACCACCACCGAGCCTTTCCAAAAACTCGTGAACCAAGGCCTGATCCTCGGCGAGGATGGACAGAAAATGTCCAAATCCGTCGGCAATGTCGTGAACCCGGATGACGTCATTTCCGAATACGGAGCCGACTCCCTGCGCCTCTATGAAATGTTCATGGGCCCGCTGGAACAGGTGAAACCCTGGAGCATGAAAGGCGTGGAAGGCGTCAGCCGATTCCTCGGCCGCGTCTGGCGATCCGCCTTCGAGGAAAACCAGGCCGGCGCCTGGAGCCTGCATCCGAAACTCTCGGACGCCCCGTGCACCGACAAAGCCCTGCGCCGCGTGGTGCACCAGACTATCAAGAAAGTCACGGAGGATATCGGGGAGCTCAGCTTCAATACCGCCATTTCCCAAATGATGGTCCTAACGAACGCCCTGACAGCTTCCGCCACCGTGCCTTTGGAATGCCTGCATGCCCTGCTGCTGTGCCTGAATCCCTTCGCCCCGCACCTCACGGAGGAGATCAATGCCCGCCTCCAGGAGAACTTCCCGACCTTGCCATCCGGCCAACTTTGCTCCCAGACCTGGCCGCAATGGGAGGAGTCCGCGCTGGTTGTGGATGAGATGGAAATCGTGATCCAGGTGAACGGAAAACTCCGCGACAAACTCACTTTCCCCTCCGCCGCCACCGACGAGGAAATCAAGACCGCCGCTATGGCCTCCGCCCGCGTGCAGGAATTCGTCGGCACCGGCACCATCGTGAAACTCATCAGCGTTCCCAAAAAATTGGTGAACATCGTCGTCAAATAACAAGAGGCGCTTCCCCGCCAAAACAAGATCCGCCACCCTCCGCCTCATCAGCGGCTTTGGGTGGCGGATTTGTTTTGTGTCCGGACCGCCGCATTCCCGGAAAAGGCTACAGCGCTGATCCGGAACGGCTTGCGATCCTGGTCCGGCTCAGAATGAGAAACGGATTCCCGTCAGCGCGGTGACGCCGTCGAAGTCGCCGCCATTTCCGCCGCCTTCCAATTTGGCGTATTCCACGCCCGCGAGGAGCTTGAGTTTGTCGCCATTCAGAAAATACTGCAGGCCCAGGTAGCCGGCTTGGTATTGATCCCCGCGCCCGCCCCCGGTCAGTTCCGGAGCGGTGCGCTCATAACGGCTTTGCGCGATCACACTGTCCGGTGCATCGCCCGTGGAGAAGGTGTAGCGGGCGACCAGTTGGAGCTTTTTCTCGATGAGGTCATAGCTCGGCTGAACGAAAAACCCGAACACATCCGACGCATTGTCCCCGCTCCCATGGAAGGCTTCCGTCACCAGACTCCAGCGTCCGTCCTGGAGATACAGCGTCGCGGACAAAAGGTCATCATAGCGGTCCAGCACCGTGTCCTCCGCCTCGTGATCGCTGTGCAACCAGTCCAAACGAAGATCCGCTTTTTTCAATCCTGTCAATTCCCCGAATTGATAGCCGATTCCCGCGCCATAACTGAGTCCGCCTTCCAGTTGACCGAATTCGCGGTCCACATCATTCGCATAAACTCCGGCCTGCCAGGTGAAATGCTCCACTGTTCCCGCCGCCACCGCGCCCGTCACGCGGTCCACCCGGAGCTGATTGAAGATTTGGGAGCGCTCGAAAGTTGGCTGGCTGTTGGTGGATTCCAGCCAGTCATAAGCCCCGATCTGCGGCTTCTGACGACCCACCGTCAGGGAAAAACTGTCCGCCGGTTTCCATTTGATGTAGGCATCCACCAATCCATCATAGATGGGATCGAATTCATCATTGCTCTCCGCGTCCAGGCGCAGCTCGATTTTTTTATCGAACAACTTGGCGTCAAAACCAAAGCGCGAGCGGCGGTTTTCCCAGCCGTCGGCATTTCCCTGATCGGAGTCCAGCCAGTGATATTGACCTTGATAGCGGCCGCGCAGTTTGAATTCCTGGATGAAGGGATTCCGGTCGTTTTTGTAAAGCGTCGCCAGATCCCAAAGGTCCGTCCAGGACGATTCCTCCACCGTGGGGGCGGCCGGAGCAGGAGCTTTGGCGGAGACCGTGGAGCCGGCGAAGGCGGTGGGAGTCCATGGTAAGAGAAGCGTCAGGAGGGAAAGAACACGGGCACCGGCATGACGTGGAGAGTTAGGCGATTTCATGATTTGTATGGGTTGGCGCATCCACTGGGATGTAGCACTGGGAAAGTTTATATCGAACCAAACTACACTCCGCAAGTAGGAATTAAAAGTTTTTCAAATCCGCCCAAAAACGCACATCCAGAGCATTTCGCCCAGAGCGGTCCGCCCAGAGTGGTCCGCACAGTCCTCTGTGCGGCAGCAGCAACCCGACCAAGCAACGACCTCACGCTCCCGAAAACCATGGCTAACACCTTACCATCGCTGCCCTCCTTCGGTAATCCCCCACCCTCACACACCCACCCTCACAAAAATTCCGCCGTCAGCGGAGTCGCCGAAAATTCCTCCAAAACCGCCTCCGCCGCCCGCCGTCCGGAAACCATGGCCCCATTGATCGAGGCCGTGGCCTGATGATCGCCACACAGAAAAATCCCATGCGACAACCTGGGCGGGCGGCCCTCAAACTTCGGCGAGAGTTGCGCCGGAACGGGCAGGGCACCGCGGATCAAATCCTCGCGCAAAAGCCGCCAGTCATCCGTGATGGGCCCGAACCAATCCCGCAATTGCCGCCGCACCGCGGCCTCGTCATCCCAGCCCTCCATTCCTGGCAGGGTGCTCACGCTCAACAAGGCCTGACCCGCCGGCGCGTAGTCGCGGCTGACATTGCTCATCCACGCCGCATGATTCACCGGGCCGGTCCCATTTCCATTCAAATACAAAACCGGCTCCTGATGCGAGGGCGCCAAAGCCGCAAACCACCACGACCGCATTTCCCGGAATTCCATGGGATCCACCAGCGGTCCCGCCAACGCCGCCGCCGCCGCGCCATCCGTGGCAATCACCACCGCCCGGGCTGAAATTTCCCTTCCGCCGGACAACCTGACCGTTTGCCGGTCCGCCGCCAGCGACTCCACCCGCGTCTGCAGGCGCAGCGTCCCTCTTGGCAAGGCCTCCGCCATTTGCCGCGGAATCTCCTCCATTCCAAGGGCCGGCACCACGGTGCGACCCGTCGCGAAAAGTCGGTAAATGGATTCAAACCAACGACTTCCCGCTTCCAATTCCCGGTCCAGCAGCACCCCGCCAAAAAACGGCCGGAAAAATCGCTCCATCATCGCGGGCGAAAATTTTCCCCGCAGGTAATTCATCGTGGAAATTTCGGGCTGCCGCGGCGCTGGCAAGGGATTCCCCGCATTCAGACGCAAACTCATCCAGCCGGCCTTCAGTTTGTCCGCCACCGTGCCCACCGGGTTCGACAAACTCCGGATCGCCTCCACGGGTTCATGCCACGGGTCCGCCATCCGATGCCACCTGCTGCCGACCCGCACCAGGCTGCCCGGATAGAAGCTCTTGAGATTCAACGCGTCATAATCCAAAACGCGCCGCGCTTCCGGATACGAGGTAAGAAAAACCTGAAATCCCCGGTCCAATCTGAAACCCTCCACCACATCCGTCCGCACCCGCCCGCCCACGCCATCCGAGGCCTCCAAAATCGTCACCCGCACCCCGCTTTCCACCAAACGCCGCGCACAACAAAGCCCGGCCAGGCCGGCTCCGATGATGATGACTTCGCTGCGCTCCATT
>JAQGPD010000292.1 GCA_028293305.1 Verrucomicrobiales bacterium
ATTGGGACCGCTTTGTCCTCCCGCCCGGCACCACCTCCAGCTTCCAGGTCCGCCACGCGCCCAATGTGCTCGGCTTCGGGGATGACGAGGGAAATGCCTCCAACTACAATGAAGACGCCGCGCTCTATCAAGTCCTGACACCCCAGGCTTTTGTCACCAGTTCCGGCGCCATCTATTCCTTCGCCGCCGCCACCGGTTTTGAAATGCGTTATACCCACACCGGCTCCCAGCCTGTGGCCGGCGTGGTGTGGCAGGTCAAAACCGCCGGGTCCATCCCCCTCGATTCCTCCGTCGCCCTCCGCTACACCCCCTCCGGCGGCGGAGCCCCCGTCCTCCTCCCAGCCCGCTATCATGCCCTGGACGATCCAGGCACCGCCGGTTTTTCAGACCAGACGATGCGCGGTTATGAATGGGACCTGACCGGATTGAATATCGCGGACTACACCCTCGTTTTCCGCTCGGAATCCTCCTCCATGGCGCTCTACGAAGCCCAGCTGGACACCACCACCGGTGCCACGTTCAACCGCTCCCTCGGCTGGCTCCTGACCACCCGCGCCCTGCCCACCCTGCGGTCCGGAAGCGCCGGGCTGATCCTGCGGGACCTCCCCGCCGGAACGGAAAAACGTTTCTTCATCGGCGGATCGGAAGTCCCTCTCACTCCACAGCCCGCGGATGGATTCGCCCTCGCCGGTTGGCGCGGAGCGGACGACACCGTGCTAGACTCCCAAGACCCACTGACGGTTAGTTTTGATACACAAAGCCCCCGGGACCTCACCGTGGCGGCACTTTTTTCGCCTATCACCTGGAGCGCTTTCCGCACCCACTTTTTCAATCACGCCAACTCCCTCACCGGCACCGCGGACGACTACCTGAACAACGCCATCAGCGGCCCCTCCGCCGATCCGGATGCCGATGGCTTCAACAACCTGGCGGAGTATGTTTTCGGAGGCGACCCCATGTCGCCGGACCGCGCCAGACTCACCCCCACGCCCTCCATCGTGGTCATTGCCGGTCAATCCCACCCCGCCCTGACCTACCGCCGCCAGGGCGTGGCCGGCGATGCCATGACAACAATCGAGGTCTCCCATGATCTCGTCCACTGGTCCTCCGCCCAGGACGGAAATGCCCTGACCGTGGAGACGGAAGGCCCGCTGGAAGCTGACGGCACCCGCCTCATCACCGCGCGCACCATTGCCCCGCAGAGCGCGCAACCCACCTTCCTGCGCCTCCACCTCAGCCTGCCCCCGGCACCATGAAATCCGGCCCTATCCAGAAAAAATCCCGGCGTGGCGTGGCCATCCTGACAGTCCTCGCGCTCGTGACGCTTTGCACCGTGCTGGTGGTCTCGCTCCTCCAGACCGGCGTGCGCGAAAAACAATTGTCCTCCGGTGCCATCAACCGCCAATCCGCTGAACGTCATGCGGATACGGCTTTGCAAATGGTGCTCGCCCAACTGCGCGGGGCCACCACGCCGGCCACGGATGATGCGACGCCCGCTCCCTGGTCCAGCCAGCCGGGAGCCATCACCGTGCATCATCGCGATGGATCAGTGGACAAAATTCACAAACTTTATTCCGCTGCCGAGCCCACCACCGCGGACCCGGATGCCATCGCCGCCTCGGACCTCCCGCAGCATTGGCAAACCGTCCCCGGCCAGTTCACGGACCTCAATGAACCGGCCATGGATGCCAAAGGCCGCGCGGTTTTTCCCATCGCCGATCCCCGCCTCGCGGGACCGGATGGCGCGGAGGGATTCTCCATTCTGCCGGCCAAGGCACCGGACGGCACCACCCGCGACACCGTGAAGCAGGAGGCCGACCGGCGGCTTCCGATGCCGGTGCGCTGGATCTATCTTCTGCAGGATGGCACCCCGGGCGTCCTGGATGCCGCCGGTCGTTTCACCTCCGCCCAGGGCCACGCCACCAGGGAAAATCCCATCACCGCGCGCATCGCCTGGTGGGCGGACGACGAGTCCTCCAAAATCAACGTCAACACCGCCGGTGAAGCCTCCCCCTGGGACACGCCGCGCCTCACCACGGAACAGGACCGGGATCTTGCTATCAACCAACCGATGCGTGGCGAATATCATCGTTATCCCGGCCACCCGGCAGGCGTTAGTCTAAGCACCGTTTTGTTTCCTAACAATCGTTGGCTGCAGCCCGGCGATGTTGCCCTTCCGCACGAAAAAGCCATGTCCGCCCGGATGGCGGAAGGCCTTTGGTCGCTGGCCGCCGGCTCCGCCACGGATCCGGAAATGACCTCCGCCGGAGGCACCCGCCGCCCGCCGGGCCTGGAACTTCCGCTGGGCAACGGCACCGCGGATCCATGGCACCTCTATCAATCCCCGCACGAAATCACCATGGCACCCGACCGCTCGCGGCGGAAAGTCTTCGCTCAATTTCCGGAGGCCGCCACCCGCCTGGCCCGCGCGGATTTTCTCCTCACCGCCGAAAGCCGCGCTCCGGAGACTACCCTCTTCGGCACCCCGCGCATCAGCCTCTGGCCCGTTCACGAAAGCGTCCAACCCGGCCTCGGCATTTCCAGTCCGGTGGAGCGCGCCTCGGGCACGGATACCCTGATCGCACTCTGCGCCACCGCCGGCCCCACCCGTTATTATATGCAGAGATCAACTCCTGGCGATGGCTCGGGCGAATTCCAAAAAACCGGCCTGGGAGCCAATGCCAGGTTGTTCCAATGGCTCACAGGTCTCATGGAAAAACCAGTGCCCGGGTTTGTCAGGGAGAGCGGATCCCGCACCTTCGCTGACAAATACGGCGCGGGCCCGGACGGCGACAGCCGGAATATCGCGGCCCTCATGCTGGATTATATCCGGACCACCAATCTGGCGGATGGCGCCATCCCGCGCGAAAATCAGTTTTCCATCGTCTGTCCCGGAAATGAAACGGAAGGTTATGGACAAATCTCCCCGCTCGAAACCGCCCGCGGCACCACCGGCCAGGCGCGTTGGAGAAACGATCAACTGGAAGCCGCCCGCGGCCTCGGGCGCATGCCCACGCTGAACGGCGCGGTGCTGGTCCTGACATGCCGGGCCTGGTGCGATGCCTCCGGCGCGGTGGTCGGCTCCCCTTCATCGGAAACCGCCCGCCTGCGCCTGAACAAACCCGGTGCGCGGGAGCTGGAGGGCGCTTTGTTATTCGAAGGTTTCATCCCCGGCCAGGGGTGGGCGGAAAGCCGGCCCTATTGCTCGCTGATCGCCGCCGGCCTCGTCCCGGGCGCGCCGCCGGACTTCAGTCAGACGTTGCCGGCTTTTCTCATCAATGGCCAATCCATGACCCCGCTCCCCGCCGCGGGCCTGACAAAATTCCGCGAAGTCCTGAACAAACGGAACCGCATGCCCGAAGGCTGGACCGCGTCCGGCGGCGCCTCGGCCACGATGATCGCGAACTCGGTGATCTTTGCCCCGGTGGTGGTGGATCCCGGACCCGCGAATTCGAACTATCTGTTATTCAATGGCACCACCGGCAGCAATTCATCGGCCCCCGGATTCAAGGTGGGTCTCTTCGATTCCCCGGGCGTCAGTCAGAGTTCCGTATCCTCTTACCTGGGGGATTTGGTTCAGGTGGTGGAGCTGAATTTCCCCCTCATTCCTCAACAGGCCCTGCCCCTGCCCACCCTCCCGACGGACGGCACCGCCCTGACTTTCGAGGACCGCCTGATCGACGCTTTCACCAAAGGCCGACCGCTTCTTTCCCCGCAGGATATCGCCCAGGCCCTGGTGCCCGCCCATGGGGACAGCCGACTCCTGGCCGGCCGCCGCGTGATCCCCGCCCAGGCCTTCACCGCCCATCCCGACTACGGCCGGAAACCCCTCGCGCATCGCCTCCCCCATGAGCCGGGTTCCTCCGCCGCCGCGGCATCCGGCCCCGGTTTTTTCCAGGACCTGAACCAACCGGCCACCGCGCTCCCGGAGTTTCCTATAAAACCTTGGGACAGCACCGTCCCCGTGGTCCATGCCGGTGATTCAGCCTATCAAGTCGTGACCTCGACCATGGCGGGCACCTTCGCGGCTAACCGATTGGACCAGGGCCGGCGCGGACCCGCGACTCCGGCGGAAACCGGCGACTTCGACACCGCTTCCGGCCGCGCCCCGGACGGACCGTTCATCAACCGAGCCGACGACGGCGAGTTGCGCGGCTACCAGGCCGGCGGCGTCCCGTATTTCGATGCCCCGCCATCGGACCCGAAAACCGTCCCCGCCGTCAGCGCCGCCGCTTCAAGTCCCAACCGGCTGGTTCCCGGCCCTGGCATGTTCGGCAGCCTGCCCACGGGCGTCAAAGCCAACGTGCCCTGGCAAACTTTATTGTTCCGCCCCGACACCGGTCCTGACAATATCCCGCGCCACTACGGAACCTCCTGGCCTCCCGACCATTTGTTGTTGGATTTGTTCTGGATGCCGGTCGTGGAACCTTACGGCATCAGCACCCCGCTGGAAACGGCCGGCAAGGTCAACCTGAATCACAAGCTCCTCCCCTTCAGCCACATCCACCGTGCCACGGCCCTGCATGCACTGCTGAAATCCGAGCGCCTCATCGCCGTCGCGGACGCGGATGCCGCCCTCGTGAAAATGGATAGTGGCTTCTCGGATGCGACCACGCGTTTCCCCATCGACGCCACCGGGACTATCAAGATCTGGGATGAAGCCACCGACCGTCAAAACCGCCCCTTCATCTGCGCCGGCGAAGTCTGCGCCCTGCCCCTCGTCCCCGGCGGCGTGGATCCGGATCCCGCCGTCATTCAGGAATGGTGGCATCGTCACCGCCTCACCGGCGACAATTTGAAGGAACGTCCCTACACCAATCTTCACGCCCGCCTGACCACCCGCAGCAATACCTTCCGCGTCCACGTCCAAGCCCAGTGCCTGGCCAAAGCAAAAAGCTCGGATCCCGCGAAATGGGACGATTCCGCCGACCAGGTTTTGTCGAC
>JAQGPD010000303.1 GCA_028293305.1 Verrucomicrobiales bacterium
CTTTATGTCGAGGGAGCGGAGGCCCACAGCCACGTCAACAGCACCGCCCTCGCCGAGGAAGCCGCGAAATCCTTCGGCCGTTTTCAGCATCTGCTGGCGGACCTCCCCCTCCCGCGCCTCGCGGACACCATCCCGGATTTCCACCACACCCGGAGCCGATACAATGCCCTCATGAAAGCCGCGGAGGAAAACCGCGCCGGTCGCCGTGAAAGCGTGGCCGCCGATCTCGATTGGTGCCGCGCGCACGAGTCCGTGGTGGACGTGCTCCTGGACGGACACGCCGCCGGGCTCCTGCCGGAGCGCATCACGCACAACGACACCAAGATCAATAACGTGATGATCGACCATCACACCGGCGAAGGCATCTGCGTGATGGATCTGGACACCGTCATGCCCGGACTCGTGCTTTATGATTTCGGCGACCTCGTGCGCACCACCACCATTTCCACCGCCGAGGATGAGCAGGACACCAGCCTCGTGCAGATGCGCCTGCCCATGTTCCAAGCCCTCGTGCGCGGCTACCTGTCCAGCGCCAGGGGATTCCTGACCGATCCCGAAATCAACCACCTCGCCTTCTCCGGCAAGCTCATCACGCTGGAAACCGGCCTGCGGTTCCTGACGGATTATTTGAATGGCGACACCTATTTCAAAACGCGTCATCCGCTTCACAATCTCGAGCGCTTCCGCGTCCAGGCCAAACTCGTCGAGTCCATCGACCGGCAGCAAAGCGCCATGGAGGACATCGTCGCGGAACTCCGCGCGCGGTGAGTCCGGCCTGGCAGGTTTTCGCGAGTGTTCTTGCTAGTTTCCGGAAATTGCCCGCGCCAGGAGCGACAGCACCAACGCCAACGCGTGTGCCAACGCCAGCGATCCCCCGGCACAACCAGGGCGCGTCGTCGACATTGTCTCCAAGCCATCGCGGATATAACGCAATCCCATCTGCGGCGTATTCACCACCCCCAAATCCCGAAGTAGGCCGGCGCCGCAGGCTTTGGAGTGCGCGCGGCTTGCCGCCGCTTTCCGGAAGGCAGCTTGCTGCCGTGTGCGGTCGGGCTGAAGAAGCGATGGCGCGTTCAGTCTCCGATCGACGCGGGCAAGCCCGCTCGCCAAAAGCGGCGGCAAGCCGCGCGCACTCCAAAGACTCCGTCCTCCCATCCTGACATTTATTTACATCCACCCGCTCCCGCCAAGTCCCGCCAAATCAAATCCCGCCAAATCAAATCCCGCCAAGCCCCGCCAAGCCCTCCCCGGCCCTGCCCCCTTCCCACCCTAACCTCACACCACCACCCGCCCTCACTCCTCCATCAAAGCCTCCAGCCGCTTGGCACTGACCGGCTGGGCCGTTCCCAATTCCTGCGCGAAAACGGACACCCGGAATTCCTCCAGCAGCCATCGGAAAGCCTCCCGGTTTTTCTCCGGCACGCGGCTTTGCCAATCACGGAAAGGCGTTAGCAGCTTGGCGCGCTCGGCGTCCTTCGCCGGCAGATTCGAGGCCCGTTCGGCGCGTTGCTGCATGGCCTTCAGATAGCGCGGCAAATGCGGCAGCCGGGCATGCGGGGTGTGCTTCAGATAATCCGGAGGCACCAGCCGCGCGAGGTCGTCCTCCAGTCCCGTATAACGTTTCGGCGAGGAGCGCAGCTGCTGGATCAATCCCTGAATCTGCGCCGCCATTTCCCGCACCTTGCCCGCCATCAGCGGCAGCCCGCGCCGGGCCGCTTCCGTCATTTCGCGGAACCGGGATCCAGTTAGGGGACGCAGAGGATCCAGCTGCAGCGCATGACTCAGGAGATGCTCCAGAGCCAGGGCCGGAATATCGGATTTCTGATAGGCGTCTCCTGACAATTGGGTCCCGGCGCGGGACAGCGCGTCGTGAAAACCGATCACTTGTTTCGGCTTCACCGCCGGAGCCGCCGCCAACGTTTTCAGTTCCTTCGCCAGCCACGCGATTTCCTTGGACAGCGCTGTCTCCGCCAGCCGCCGCACCGCCGGCGGCGAATTCCGCTCCGCTTCCTCCGCGTGCCGGAAAATTCGTGAGGATACTTTTCCACCGTCCGCCAAAACCAGTCCCGGCCACCCTTTCACCGCCATGCCGCCCACCGTTTCCACCAGCACGGATTCCGGCAGATCCGGAAAAGCCGCCGCCTCCACCACCCGATCCCACTGGCGCTCGGCCGCCACCCAGGCCGCGGAATCCCCGGCCTGCTCCTTGCCCTCGCGCCGCACCGTATCGAGGTCGCGGCTGGACGCCACCACCTGCTGCTTCCGGTCCATCACCTCCACCCGGGGACGCAAATAATCCGGCAGGCTGTCCGCCGGCCAATCCGCCGCCATCACGGGAATGCCATACCGGTTGCTGATAAACTTGGACATTCCTATCAAAAAGTCACCTTTGCCAGGATCGAACTGTTCCGCGATTTCCTTCATCTTGTGCTCAAAGGGCATGAGCCTTTTGCGCGTGGCCTTGGGCAGCGCCCGCAGCAGCGTGCCCGCGATTTCCAGCCGCAGTCCGGGCACCATCCACTGCATCTGCCCGCTGGTCAGGTGCGGCGCGACCTCCGCCGGCACCTGCACCGTGACCCCGTCCGACTCGCCGCCCGGCCGATACGCATAACTGATAGGCAGCACGCTGTTCCCCAGCTGCACCGCATCCGGAAATTGCAGCGGATCACAGAGATCCTCGCGCCCGCCATTGAGGTCCGACTCGATGGCCATCAGGAAATCCGGCTCGTCCTTGATGCGGCTTTGCACCAGACGGTTCAGGTCATGCACGGACGACACGCCGCTGATCCTGGCTTTGTAAAAATCAAACAGCGCCTCCATCACCATGAACGTCCGCTGACTGCGCGCCCTCGCAAAAACCGTTTCCAGCTTGTCCCGCAACTTCCGGTTGGCCGTATGGAACCGGTGATGGATCCCAAGCCCGCCCCCATCCTCCAGCAGCGCATAACGAATGAAAATTTCCGTCGCCGCCACCGCGTTGATTTTGCCGTAGTCCACGCGGCCGCGTTTCAGCTCGAGCCCATTCAGCAGCACCCGCTCCAGCGCCAGCACGCGGCCCGCGGCCTCGTCCCACAAGGGCTCGCTATAACGGAATTCACACAAATGCCCGCCCACCTCCACCACCCACTCCGGCTGGATGCCCGCCAGCGTCCTGACAAAAAGCTGCGAGGTCTCCACGATCTCCGCCGCCATGATCCACTGCGGCTGCCGGCTCTTCTCCGGCGTCGCGCCCTTCGCCATTTTTTTGCTGCGCTCGAATACATTCGATCCCGGAAAAACCTGCACCATGCGGTTCCCCGCCGACTTGTAAACATTCCGCTCCTCCCGCCTTCCCACATGTCCCAGCAACGCGGACAGCACCGCCCGGTGCACTGCATCCGCCGGCGCGCCATCCGCCATGCGCATGGCCTCATGCTCGGCTCCGCGCGCGCCCATGGTGTCCGCCAGCTGCGCATGCACATCCCGCCACTCCCGCATCCTGACAAAGGAAAGGAACGAAGTTTTACAAAGCCGCCGCAGCGCATTGCTGCTCTTCCAGGCATTGGCATCCGTCGCCGCCTGCCAAATTTTCAGAATGGATAGGAAGTCCGACGAGGGATGCGCAAAAACCTGCTGCGCCTGCCGCGCCGCATCCTTCGCCTCCTCCGGACGCTCCCGCGGATCCGGGATGCTCAGCCCCGCCGCGATCACCAAAATCTCCGGCAACACCTGTTCCTGCCGCGCCTGGATCAGCATGCGCCCCAGCGATGGATCCAGCGGCAGCCGCGCCAGCTCGTGCCCGAGCGGCGTCATGGCGTTTTCCTCATTCAACGCGCCCAATTCATGCAACAACGCATAACCGGAACGGATCGATGCCGGCAGCGGCGGATTTAAAAATGGGAAGGTCTCGATCTCTCCCAACCCGAACGCCTTCATCCGCAGGATCACCTCCGCGAGATTAGACCGCTGGATTTCGGGCTGGGTGAAACGCGGCCGTTTTTCAAAATCCTCCTGACTGAAAAGCCGCACGCAAATCCCATCACTCAAACGCCCCGCGCGCCCCGCGCGTTGATTCGCGCTGCTTTGGGAAACCGCCTCGATGGGCAGCCGCTTGGTCCTTGTCCGCGGCGCATAACGACTCATGCGCGCCAGGCCCGTGTCGATCACATAACGGATTCTCGGAATAGTCAGGGAGGTTTCCGCGATATTCGTCACCACCAAAACCCGGCGTTTTTTCCCTGGCGAAAAAATCCGCTGCTGCTCCTCGCCAGCCATGCGTCCGTAAAGTCCCAGCACCTCCACGCCACTCCCGAGGCTGCCCTCCAACAAATCCCGCGTCTCGCGGATGTCGCGCTCCGTGGGCATGAAAACCAACACATCGCCTTCATGCGATTCCAGAAAAACATCCTCCGCCGCCCGCGCCGCCGCCTCGATGAAGTCCCCTTCCCCGCCTTCCTCCATGGGCCAATAACGGATTTCCACCGGATACGTCCGCCCGCTGACCTCGATCACCGGCGCTCCGCCGAACGCCTCTGAAAACGTCGCTGTATCAATAGTCGCGGAAGTGATCAGCAACTTCAACTCCGGCCGCCGCACCAGCAGGCCCTTCAGATAACCCAGCAGAAAATCCACATTCAACGACCGCTCATGCGCTTCGTCGATGATGATCGCGGAATACGCCCGCAACAGTGGATCGCTTTGGATTTCCGCCAGCAGAATCCCGTCCGTCATGAACTTCAAAACCGTGTCAGGACCCGTATCGTCAT
>JAQGPD010000233.1 GCA_028293305.1 Verrucomicrobiales bacterium
GTCGCGATCCCAGCGGAAAACTAAAAAACGCCAAAAAATCGCGCCAGAGCCGGATTTCTGTTTGCAAATCGCCCCCACCCGTTTTTAGTGCGCTCCCCCCACCCGGGGCCATTCTGAACCACTTTACCTACCATGGGATCGCTCAAAAAACGGAGAAAGACCAAGATCAACAAGCATAAGCGTAAAAAACGCATGCGCGCCAACCGCCACAAGAAGCGCTTGCGTTATAAGTCCTAGTCCGGCAGCCTCGGGAACATGAATTCCCGGATTTCCCTCCAGCCTCAGGCTCGCGGGATCCGTCATTTCCCCTGCGCTTTCCCGCTAAGACTTGCGTGCGCCCTGTGCGCCGCCCCGGTTATCATTTCATCAGCCCACGCGGATGCCCCCAAGGCTTCCCCGTGGGCTTCTGTCATGCCCGGACCGCCCGGTCAAACCGCCAAGCTTTCCCCGGAGATCAACAAGTCCGTCTCCGCCAACCGCTCGGCCGCCCTCGCCCTTTACTACAAAGCGCGACGCCTCGAACAGGAAGCCGACGACGCCTCGGCCCTCTCCATTTATCTGGAAGTCCTCGCGCTCGACCCCGGCCATCCCCACATCCAGGAACGCCTCACCGCCCTTTACAATCGCACCGGACGCTTGAACGAAGCACTGGAACTCCTTGAAAAACAAGTCGCCCGCTTCCCCAAGGACCCCGCTCCCCTCCTGACGCTTGCCCGATTTCTGGATAAAAATCACAACGAGGCCCCGGAACTCAAACTCCGCGCCCTCCGCACCGCCGAGGACGCCGTCGCCAAATTCCCCGGCTCCTACGCCGCCGTGGACCACTTGGTCCGATACCACCTCGCCGACCAAAACCGCGCCAAAGCCCAGGCGGTCATCGACCAAGCCCTCAAATCCTCCTCCAAGGATCCCGTCTATTGGATGAGCCTGGTCACCCCGGCCCGCAATGCCTACCCGCTCGACGACCGCGAAACCTACGACACCAACTTCGCCATCGTCACCCAAGGCCTCGAAAAAGCCCTGACGCTCGACCCCGAAAACCCGATCCTCCAAAAAGCCGCCGCCGATTTCTTCGCCCGCAACCGCCAGCCCGCCCGCGCGCTTGCCCTCTACGAAAAATCCGCCGCCCAAAACCCCGGCGACCTCGATACCCGCCGCAAGCTCGGCCAACTGCTCCGCATTTCCAGTCGCGAGCCCGAGGCCATCAAGCTTTTCGAATCCCTCATCGCCATCGACCCCGGCGACGTCGTCTCCCACAAAGCCCTCGCCTCCCTCCACGAAAAATCGGATCCCGCCAAGTCCCTGACGCATCGGGCGGAAATTCTCCGCCTGGAAAATGGCGACCCGCGCGACTACGCCGCCACCACGCAGGAACTTCTCAAAGCCGGGCGCCCCACGGAAGCCCTGACGCTGGTCAAAAAGGGCATTTTCTTCAATCCGGACTCGCCTCAACTCCTTTACCTTCAGGCCCGGGTCCTCAGCGAAATAGACGAACACACCGCCGCGCTGGACTCGCTCTCCCAAGCCGAGACCCTGGCAAAAACCAAGCAGCCGAAGCTCCTGGACACCGCGTTCTATTACAGCTGGGGAGGCGTCGCCCAGCGCGCCCAAAAGTTCGACGAAGCCGAAACCCGTTATCGGCAATCCATCGAAAAAGCCCCCGCCACCCAGCCGGAACGCGCCGCCCCGGCCTACAACGACCTCGGGTATCTCTGGCTCACCCAAAACAAAAACCTCGAGGCCGCTGGCGAACTTCTCCGCACCGCCAATGACCTGGTTAAAGATCACTCCCCCTATCTCGACAGCCTCGGCTGGTGGTATTTCCTGAAAAAAGACTACCCCAACGCCCTCAAGACCCTCCGCCGCGCCGTGGAACTGGCCCAGCCCTCACCGCCCCAGGAGCTTCTGGACCACCTCCACCAAGCCGAAACCGCCGCGGCCGCCGGCACCCCCACCACTCCGCCGCCCTGACTTTTCGCCGCCCGCTTGAGGTTTCCGGACGTTCTTTCGTTCTCCCAACCGAAATAATCCCGTGCCCGAACTCGCCGAAGTCGCCTATTACGCCCGCCAGTGGGACCCCGCCATCGGGCAAAAAATCCTCGGCATCCACACCGGTCCGAAACCCCGGTTTTTCCGCCACACCCCCGCCACCGCTTTTCGAAAAGCCCTTCCCGGCACCACCTACCGCGGCGCACGGACACACGGGAAAAACCTCCTCCTCGAGTTTTCGGACGGCCTCTGGATCACCGGCCACCTCGGAATGACCGGCGAGTTGCTCACCGCCCCCGCAGACCACGAACCCACCGCCCACGACCACCTCGTGCTCCAAACGCACACCACCTCATTGATTTTCAGAGACTTCCGCATGTTCGGCTCCGTCCGCCTGGATGAATCCCCGGACGGCCCGCCTCCGGACTGGCAGGCGCTTCCCCCGGAAGTCCTCAGCCCCGCCTTCACCACCGAACGCCTCACCGGCGCCCTCCAACGCCACGCCCGCACCCCGCTGAAGACCTTTCTCCTCGACCAAGCGTGGTTCCCCGGCATCGGCAACTGGATGGCCGACGAAGCCTGCTTCCAACTCCGCCTCCATCCCGCCACCCCCACCGGCAACGCCGACCCCGCCGCCCTGCGCCGAACCCTCCGCGCCATCTGTCGCAAGTCCCTGCAAACCATCGCCATCGACTGGTCGGACCCACCCGCCTCCTGGCTCATGCGGCACCGCTGGAAAGTCGGCGGCGACTGCCCCCGCTGCCACACCCCCCTCACCCGCGAAACCCTCCGCGGCCGCACCGCCTGCTGGTGCCCCACCTGCCAGAAACCGCCCGGCAAAAAGCCCGCAAAATCCTGACACTGAAGCGGCAAGACGGCTGATTCTAACCGCCAATAAGCGCGAATTAAACGCGAATAGCCGCCCTCCCCTGAAGATTTTTCGGCACCTCCTCAGCTTTATGGATTCGCGTCTATTCGCGCTCATTAGCGGTTAGAAAGCGCCAATCGTTCAGCTTTCCCTTCAGCCCAAAAACCCCCGGCAGAAATCCACAAAGATTTGATAAATAAGCCTCGGGCAGCTGAGCTTACCGCCAATAAGCGCGAATTAAACGCGAATAGCCGCCCTCCCCTGAAAACTTCCCAGCGCGGCATCAGCTATATGGATTAGCGGCCATTCGCGCTCATTAGCGGTTAGAAAGTTTCCCTGAAGTGCTCCGATCCGCCCGCGGTTTACCCCGGGCTTTTCTCGGTCAGCATCCGCTCGTAATCCGGCACCAGCTGCGGCGGCACCAAGGCCCGCCACCGCGGATCATTCTGCGCGATCATGCTCCTCACATCCGAGGTCCAGTAATCCAAAACCGCCCGCGTGGCATGCGGAGCCGTATTCAGAATGCGTTCATTCTGAAGCAGATACTCGAACAAGCTGTGAAGCTGGTCCGGCACATCGGCCTTCTGCGCCGTCCGCAGCTGGCCCTGCTCGCGGTCCAGAATCGGATAGACATACAGTCGCAACGCATTTTTGAAGAGCCGTCCGAAGTTCTCCAAAATGCCCCCGGGCAGATCCTCATACCATTTTTCCTGGAACAGTTTTTCCAACACATCCACGCTCAGCACCAGCCCCACCGGCTCCTGCGTGTAGCGGCTCAGATACGTCCCCAGCCGGTGGAAGGCTCCGAACTTGGAAATCAGCACGCTCTTGCCCAGTTTTTGCAAAATATCCGCCCGCGCCAGAAACTCCGCATGCGTGACCTCGCTGCGCACGGCGAACAAGTTGTTCATGGAGAATTCCATAAGCTCGATCCACGACTGATCCGGTTTTTTCAATCGGGTGCGGAACTCCGCCGCCGCCGCCGTCAGCATGTCCGTGTGCACCAGCGTGACCGGATTGAAGGATCCGCGCAGCACCAGAACCGGTTGACGGTAAAGCCGTTCCGACGCCTGCATGACTTCGCCTTCGGAAGTGAAAAAGGCGGCCTCCGTCAGGTTGCTTTCGACCAACTGCAGCGCCACCTCCCGGTTATCCACCACCGCGAAATCCGGTCCGGTCAGCTTCAGCATATCAATTTCCATGGACTCGACCCGCAGCTCATCAATGAGGCTTTCCACAAAAGTCCGGATGTTATCCCGATGGTGAAACGCCGCCCAAATCAGGTTCACGCCGAGAATCCCCAGCGACCGCTGCTGCTCGGAGTAGGTGTCGTCCAACATCCTGACATGCAGGAGGATATCATTTGCCGGACCACCCGGGCGGAACTGGAATCGAATGCCCACCCACCCCTGGCATTCCGCCCCGCCTTTGTCGCTATAAGCGCGGGCCCGGACCGTGTTGCAGAAGGCGAAAAAAGTCGTGGTTTCCCCGCGCTTCGGCGCCAGGCGTTCGGTTAGGAGCGCGTATTCGTGCTCCAACATGGAAACGAGCCGCTCGCGCGAGACATACCGCGGACTCGGGCCGTAAATCGCATCGCTCATGGTCATGTCATAAGCGGAAATCGATTTCGCGATCGTCCCCGAAGCCCCCCCCCCCCCGAAAAAAAACGCCCCCGTATGCGGCCCCCCCCCC
>JAQGPD010000400.1 GCA_028293305.1 Verrucomicrobiales bacterium
AGGGGAAAAGGGACAGAAGGGACAAAAAGGACGGAAGGGACGGACGGCTGTGGGGGCGCGGGGGTGGGTTCCGGGGGCGGTGCAGGTGCGCTTGCCGGGGGCGGGGGAATCCGCGATGGAGGGGTTATGCGACCCAGAACTCTTTTTTTCGGCACCGGGGATATTGCGGTGCCTTCGTTGGCCGGATTGTTGGAGAATCCGGCGGTGGAGGTGATAGGATTGTTGTGCCAGCCTGACAAACCGGTGGGGCGGAAACAGATCCTGACGCCGCCGCCGACGAAGGTTTTGGCGCTGGAACGCGGCATTCCCGTCTATCAACCTGAGCGGTTGCGCGGGGCGGTGGATTTGGTGGCGGGGCTGGGGGCGGAGTTGATAGTCGTGATGGCTTATGGGCAGATCATTCCGCAGTCGGTGCTGGATTTGCCGCGGCTGGGATGCTGGAATCTGCATGCGTCTCTCCTGCCGCGGCATCGGGGTGCGGCGCCGGTGCAGGCGGCGATTTTGGAGGGGGATGCGGAGAGCGGGATCACGGTGATGGCGGTGGAGGCGGGATTGGATAGTGGGCCGATGCTGCATCATGAAAAAATCACCCTGGCGGCGGACGAGACCGGGGAGACTTTGCATGATCGGTTGGCGCTTTTGGCCCCGGTGGCGCTGGCGGCGGCGCTGCCCGCGATTTTGTCAGGACGGCCGGAGGTGTCGCCGCAAAATCCGGCGGAGGCGACGCATATTGGAAAACTGGACCGCTCGCACGGGGTGTTCGATTGGACGCGGAGCGCGCAGGAATTGGGCCGGCGCATCCGGGCGTTTCATCCGTGGCCGGGGACTTCCAGCGTGTTGCCGGATGGCACGGTGGTGAAAATTTTTCCGCCGGTTTCTGTCAGGGAGGAAAGCAGTGGATGCCCGCTGCCGGGGACACTGATCCAAGCCGGGCCTGACGAACTTTTATTCGCGACCGGGGATGGCATCCTGGGAATTTCCGAAATCCAACTGCCCGGAGCGAGACGCATGAAAATCCGGGATCACCTCGCGGGACATGTCAGGCAAACAGGCGAGCGGTGGGGCGCTGGTGGTTAGGGCTGGGCGGTGGAATGGGAACAAGAAACAAGGAATAGGAGGATTGGCCACAAAGTTCACAGAGAAACACAAAAAGGGCTAGGCTGGAAGGAGGGCGGTGTGGGCGACATGGGCGGCGCGCGGGAATAGGTCCTATAAGTCTTATAGGTCCTATTTTTCTTATTTTTCTTATTTGTCCTAAGCGGCCTATCACAGCAGTGACATGGGGCGTAAACGCTTTGCGGCGGTATTTCAGATAAGTCTGGAGTCGAAGGAAAATGGGGTGGGTTTTCCTATCTTTATTTTCTTAAAGTCAGGATGCAGGGGATTGAGCAGATAATTCAGCTCTCCGGGGATGATGGCGCTGGGGACGGCCAGCACGGCGGAGCGCGCCTGCAATGCCCACAGGCCGCCGATGTTTTGAGTGGCGGGCGGAGGCGGCTCCACGGTCCATTCGGCCGGTAAAGCCGCCTCGGGCAATGTCTCAACCCATTGATCCTCAAGCTCCACGGAGATGACAGAGAACCTGAATTCCACTGGCGGGACCAAGTGCACGAGCGTTTCCAATGCGGCCAGGGAAACCGTGCCGCTTGTGTAAACCATGGGAATGCCGCGCGGATTCCATCGGCCGCCGAAAAGCCGGGCTCCCTCGCCGTCAAAGGCGGTGGAGGCGTGCTTTTCCTTCACGATGCGCCATGCCCGTGCCATGCGCTCAGGAGTAAACACCATATTCAATGCGGCCCAGCAGGTCCTCGACTTCGCGCGCGCCTACTTCGGTGTCCGCGTAGGCGAGGGGGACCTCGCCGCCGAGTCCGGTTTGCGGGGAATTCAGCCAGCGGCGCGCGTGGACCAGCGACTCCATGACGACCGTCGCCCGGCCCAGGAGCCGCGCAAACCGCGCCACGCGGTCTGACTCGGCGGTGTCAAGGCGGCCGGTGGATTGCCGGCGGTGCCAGGTCGCTTTGGAGATCCCCAGAAGAGGCGAAAGCCGGTCCATGGGCAGGTCCAGGTTTTCGCGCAGCTCCTCCACTTCCTGGACCGGTAGGCCGGCTTTTATTTTTTTAAGAAGCGCCGCGGGAGTGAAAAGCGCGGAATCCTTTCTGCCTTCGAGGCCAAAAATCCAATAGTGCACCAGACTCCGGTTTCGGCTCCCGGACTGGGCGGACGCCGTTTTTTTCAAAGGCGGGGCCGTCCTGACGGGCGGGGCGCCGGGCGCGGGAGTAGTGGCGGCTTTTACCATATGAGACGGAAAATAGTTGCAAATGGACCTGAGGTCAATTCCCCATTTTTCAGCGGTTCCGCCACGGCCTGCGCCCGCATCCGCCCTGATTACCGACCACGTCCGGCGGGTGCACCGACCGCTTGCCCTGCGGTTGGGGCGGGGTAGGGGTGTGGTCCGCCAAGGGGCGGATTTTTTTATGGCTTCCCGTTTGGACACTACTTTCGCCGCGTTGCGGCAGTCGGGCCGCAAGGCATTTGTGGCGTATATCTGCGCCGGGGATCCGACGTTGGAGGAGACGCTGGATCATGTCAGGACGCTGGTCGCCTGCGGGGTGGATGTGATCGAGCTGGGGCTTCCGTTTTCGGACCCGTTGGCGGATGGCATTGTGAACCAGATGGCGGCCGGGCGGGCCTTGGCGGCGGGGGCGGACATGCATGGGGTCATGCGGCTGATCCGGCGGATCCGGGAGGAGACGGAGGTGCCGCTGGTGCTTTTCACCTATCTGAATCCCGTCTATGCGTATGGTTTTGAAAAATTCCACGTCGATGCCGCGGAGGCGGGTGCTGACGGGGTTTTGCTATTGGATTTGCCGCCGGATGAGGCGGGACTGAATGCGGAGCTGGAACATGGCGAGCGTTTGCAAAGGATTTGCCTCATCGCGCCGACGACGCCGCCGGACCGCATCCACACCCTGGCCCGCGCGGCTCAGGGTTTTATTTATTACATTTCCCGCGAGGGGGTGACGGGCGCGCAGACCACTCTGGCGACGAATATCGCGAGCCAGGTGCAGGTCATCAAAGCGTCCGGAACCACGGTGCCGGTGTGCGTCGGGTTCGGCATTTCCACGCCCGAGCAGGCGCGGGAAGTCGCGGTTTCCGCGGACGGCGTGGTGGTGGGCAGCGCGATCGTGAAGATCATTCAAACCTATGGCGGCACGGCGTCCGCGCAGGCGGAGCTGGCGGCTTTTGTGAAACCGCTTGTTGAGGCCGTGAAGTCCGTTTAATCCGGATTGAAAATCAGTTTATCAGCTTGTCACTTTAGTCAGCATGGAGATCAACTTTTGGAAAATGAACGGCGCGGGAAATGACTTCGTGGTCATCGACAACCGCGACCGCAAGTATGCCCTGAGCGGCGGTGAAATCGCGCGTCTGTGCGACCGCCACCGCGGCGTGGGCGCGGATGGATTGCTGGCCGTGGAGCCTGCGGAACAAGGCGCGGATTACCGGATGCGTTATTACAATGCCGACGGCGGCGAGGCGGAAATGTGCGGCAATGGCGCGCGCTGCTTCGGCAGGTTCGCGAATTTCCTGAACGGTTTTTCCCTGGAGAAAGTCAGCTTCGAAACCCCTGCGGGAGTCATCGGCGCGAGCTTCCAGGGCGACAATGTGCAGATCCGCATGAGCGAGCCCTTCGGTCTGGAACAGGACCTGACGCTGCATGCCGCGGATGAGCATTTGGAGGTGCATTTCATCAATACCGGCGTGCCGCACGCGGTCGTGTTTGTGGGCGACATCGCGGAAGTGCCCGTCAAGGAATGGGGCGCGGCATTGCGTTATCACGAGCACTTCGCGCCCAAAGGAACGAACGCCAACTTCGTCCATCGCCTGGGCGCCAGCCACATCGCCATTCGCACCTACGAGCGCGGCGTGGAGGATGAAACCCTGGCCTGCGGCACCGGCACCGTCGCCTGCGCGATCCTGCATCACCTCCGCACCGGCCATCCCGCGCCGATCCTCGTGGAGGTGCGCAGTGGCGACACGCTGGAGATCAATTTCACCAAGGAAGGCGACACCTTTAAAAACGTCACCCTCACCGGCCCGGCCGAGATCGTGTTCCAAGGCAAGCTGGAACTCTAAAGTCCCGGCGCGCCATCCGGTTTTTCCTATCATTCACCTGACAACTTTCCCAAACTAAATCCATTCCATGTATCGCGGCACCTTCACAGCGCTGGTCACCCCTTTTTTTCCTGACGGATCCTTTGACGAGGCTTCCTACCGCCGGTTGATCGATTTCCAATTCTCCAACGGCGTCACCGGCATCGTCCCCGTGGGCACGACCGGGGAATCGCCCACGCTTTCCTATGAGGAGCACAAGCAGGTGATCCGCGTGGCCGTGGAAGCGGCGGCGGGACGCGGACCGGTCATCGGCGGCACGGGAGCCAACAGCACGGACGAAGCCATCGAGCTGACCGCCTCCGCGGAAGCTGCCGGCTGTGAAGCGGTGCTGCAGGTGGCGCCTTATTATAACAAACCCTCCGCCGAGGGATTGTTCCAACATTTCAAAGCGGTGGCGGACAGCACGCGTTGCAAAATCATTCTTTACAGCGTGCCCGGCCGATGCGGGATCGACATTCCCGTGGAGGTCACCGTGCGCCTCGCGGCGGCTTGCTCTAACATCGTTTCCATCAAGGAAGCAGGCGGCAGCGTGGAACGTGTGAATCAGTTGATGGCGGCCGTGCCGGAAGGATTCACCGTTTTGAGCGGCGATGACTCCCTGACACTTCCGTTCATTTCCGTGGGCGCCACGGGCGTGATCAGTGTGGCTTCCAATGTGATCCCGCGCCAGATGAGCGATTTGGTGAATGCGGCGCTGGCCGACAATCTGCCGGAGGCGCGCGCGCTGCACCGCAAACACTATCCGCTATTGAGCACCCTCATGAAGCTGGACAGCAATCCCGTTCCTATCAAGGCGGCGATGGCTCTGGCCGGGCACATGCAGGGCGGTCTGCGCCTTCCGATGACTTCCATGGGGCAGGATAAAATCGAGGAACTCCGCGCCGTGATGGCCGGATTGAACGTGATCTAACCATGTCCATGACCTAACCATGTCCGCGAACGGCGAACCGCCCGAGGAGTCGTGGGAGCGTATCCGCCCCACGCCCCGGCCGGTCCGTCCCCAGCGATCGCCGGAGGAATCGTATATTCCTCCACCTCCACCACCGCCGCCCGCTTCGACCGGGCCGGTGTGGGCGGAGCCCTTGCCGCCGGTGGAGAAACCCGACCGGTCGGCGATGGATCCGTTATTGTTGGACAGATCCGCGGCCCGGCAGTCCACGCAGGGGGCGCGCAAGGAGCACCGCAACCAGCGCCGGTCAAAGCGGGCAAATTTTATTGATGGTCTGTTCCGGGTGGTTCTGCTGGGCGTCGCCGGTGCGGTCGTGGCGGCCGCCGCTTACTGGACCCTTAAAATCCGGGAAAACCGACTCGCCGCCAAGCGGATGGCGGCCGTGCCCGCCGCGGCGCAAACTTCCGGAGCCAGCTCCGGCCCCCGGGTGCTCGCCATGATGCAATCCTTTCTGGCAGCTTCGGATGCGGAGGCGAAATCAGCCTTTGTCCTCGACTCCGCGCGCGTGCTGCCGCTTATGAAAACCGCGTATGCGGCTGGCCGGATCGAGGAATCCGGGATCACCTTCGGAGTGCCGCAGCCGGTCGGCACAGGCGTGTTGGCGCTGCCTATCAAAGCTCCCGGCCCGCCGGAAATCCTGCTGCAGGTGTTGGTGCGCGATTTGCCGGATGGGCCGCGGCTGGACTGGGAGACCTATGAGCAGGAACTCAATCAACGGTTTCTCCGGTTTGTGGAAAAACCTGGCAGTCCGGGCGGGGATTTCCGGATGATTTTGGAACGCAGCCATCCATTCGATGGAGTGCGTCCCGGCGTGGAGGCGGTCAGGTTGGCGACCCCCGGCGGCACACTTTACAATCGGCCCGTGGTGCTGGGGCCGGAAGCGGCGGCTCCGGTCACAGCGGGGCTTCCGTGGAATAAACGCCGCCGTGCCCTGGTGCGGTTGGAGTGGACTTCCGAGCCCGGGAAAGCCCCTGCGGTGATGGTGCGGGAGCTGGTCCGCTGGGATTTCCTGCCTTGAGCACACCGGCTTTTCCGCCTTGCCGCCCGGGCCCGCCTGCGGTTTCTGAGCGCATGAAAATCGCGGTGCTGAGTGACTGTCATGACCATTTGGAAAACCTCGCCCGGGCCCTGCGTCTGGTGGCTGAGTCCGGGGCGGAGCGGCTTTTTTATCTTGGGGATTTCTGCGCGCCAATCACGCTGGCGGCGCTGGCGGAAGGATTTTCCGGACCGGTGGACGCGGTTTTTGGAAACAATGACGGCGATGTTTTTCTTCTCTGCCGCGTGGCTTCGCGTCATCCCCATGTCACCCTGCACGCGCCACTGGCCGAGCTGGAAATCGGGGGGCGGCGCATCGCTTTGAATCACTATCCGGAACTGGCGGTGCGTCTGGCGGAAAGTCAGGCTTATGATGCGGTTTTCAGCGGGCACGATCACCAAAAATACATCCATCAAAAAGGCCGCACCCTGTGGGCGAATCCTGGCGAAATCATGGGCCGCTTCGGCGCGCCCTCCATCGGGTTGTATGACGTTTTGGAAAACAGCTTCCGGCACCTCGAGTTGTCCCCGGCATCCCCCGCCGGCGCCGGGGCGTGACTTGGAAAAGCGCCTTCCTTTTCCGCTGCTGTCAGCACGTTCCCTGCTATCCTTCCCGTCCCTCATGAGTCCATCCAAGTCCGGAAACCCCTTCGCGGAAACCGCCGCCGCCGTCCTGCTCACCGCCTTGGTGTGCAGCGGGTTCTGGATTATTTTCTCCCAACTGGAATGGACCCGCAGCAGTGCCGCGCTGTGGCGCTACCGGGACTCGCTGATGCAGGGCTGGTGGGCGACGCTGCTGGTTTCCGCGGGCTCGCTCGTCGGCTCCTGTCTGATCGCGGGTTTGTTATTGCTGGGTCAGAGATCCGGCCTGCGGACGGTGCGCCGGTTCACGCATTTGTTCGTGGAAATCATCCGCGGCATGCCGCTGCTCAGCCTCACTCTGATCGGTTATTATGTGATTCTGAATAACCGGCAAATCAGTCAGGTGCTGGAAAGTGTGGGATTGGAGGGCAAAATGTTCGCCGGTATTTTGCTGCTTTCCGTATTCACCGGGGCTTACCTGACAGAAATCCTGCGGGGCGGATTGGAGAGCATTCCGCAGGCGCAGCTGGACTCCGCGCGGGCCGTGGGATTTGATAGCCGGCAGGTGCTGCGTTATGTGGTGTTTCCGCAGGCGCTGCGCCGGGTGCTGCCCGCGCTGGCGGGACAATTCGTTTCCCTGGTGAAGGATTCCTCGTTGCTGATGGTCATCGGCGTGAATGAATTCACCTATCAAGCCCGCGCCTTCTATGCCGCGACCTATCTGGGAGTGGAGGCCTTCCTTCCCCTGGCCGTGGGCTATCTGCTCCTGACACTTCCCATTTCCGCCTTTTCCCATTGGCTGGAGCGCCGCTTCAAAGCGGAAACCGCCGCCTGATTTTTTGATATTGTTATCAATTCCGGCCTCCTATTTCCAAATTTCCTATTTCCTATTTCCTATTTCCAAATTTCTTAATTTCCAAATTTCCCTCCCCCTCCCGTCGAAACCCGCATGAAGCTCCACGCCGAATCCCTGACCCGCACCTATGGCGAAGTCCATGCCCTCGACCACCTGACGCTTTCCCTCGAAGCCCGCGTGCTCGTCCTCATCGGACCATCCGGCGGCGGGAAGAGCACCTTCCTGCGGCTTTGCGGCGGCCTGGACCGCGCCACATCCGGCCAGCTTGCCATCAATGATATTCTGTTGGCCGGCGACGAACGGCATCTCCAGCAATGGCGGCGCGGGAATGGATTTCTCTTCCAGCAATTCAATCTTTTCCCTCACCTGACCGCGTTGCGGAATATCACCCTGCCATTGGAAAAAGTCCACGGCATGCGCCCCGCCGCCGCCATCGAAGCCGCGCGGATCAGCTTGGACCGGTTTGGTTTGGAGGCGCATGCGGAGAAGCTTCCCGCGCAATTGTCAGGCGGGCAGCAGCAGCGTGTGGGCCTGGCGCGGGCCATCGCGCATGGTCCCGGGATTTTGCTGTTGGATGAACCCACCTCCGCGCTGGATCCGGAGATGACGGCCGAGGTTTTGGAGCTCATCCAGGAGCTCGCCGCGGCCGGACAACACATTATCCTGAGCACGCATGAGATGGGTTTCGCCCGCGCCGTGGCGGACCATGTGGCCCTGATTTCCGCCGGAAAAATCCTGGAAAGCGGCCCGCCCGCCGAACTCTTCGGCTCCCCCCGCGAGCCCATGACCCAGCGTTTCCTGGCAAAGGTGATGCGGTTTTCCTGACAAACATCCGGCGCGCGCCGGGGAGCGGGGGACCGGAGGGATCGTATGGTGTCCATATAACGGGACAGGCTTCGCGTATCGGATTACCGCCTCAAACGGCCCCGGCCAACGACGGCGCGACTTTGCAATCCGCCACCGTGGATGGAATCGTCTGCACGGTGGAGGGATCGGATGACCTGCAGGACTGGAGCGGCAAGGCAGGCCGGT
>JAQGPD010000433.1 GCA_028293305.1 Verrucomicrobiales bacterium
AATGGACAAAATCCGTCACGTCCAGGGCATGTGGTTTGAGGGCCGGGGCGTCGGCGGTGATTTGTCCCAGAAAGGTCAGGGAGGTCCCTTGGGATTGGATCGTGTTGTTTTCGATCCTGTTTCCGGCGGGGACGTTTTGTTTCAGGATATCCGCGGAATCAGCCCACGTGGCCGCGGATTCCGTCCACTTGGGAGCGGTGATTCCATACACGTGGGCTTGGACGGGAGCGGTGCCGGAAGTGGTCGCCACATTCAGTTCCAGCAGGACGGCGGGATGGGCGGTCGGAGGACCGGGTGGCACCGGGATTCTCAGGAGGGCAACGCGGCGGGAATCCACGCTGCCGTCGGACCGGACGGTGAGCAGCGCGGCGGATGAAGAAGTCAGGTTTTTTTCCGCCCCGTCGCTGGGATTGCTGTCCTCGGCGGCGGTGCGTATGGTTGGTTTTTCCGCGCCGCCGGGCAGGGTGAACAGGCGGACGGCCTGCGCGGGAATGACGGATCCATCCAGCCTGCCATCAGTCAGGGTGCCGCGTTGGACAATGCCGCCGCGCGCCGCCGCGCTGACCTCCTCCACAAACCAAGGCTGGCCGGCGGGCAGTCCCAGGGCGCGGAAATCCAGATCCAGGGGCTGGGCGGTGGTTTCCTTGTTCGCGAGGAAAAGATGGTAGTTTCCGGTGGCCGGATCACGCGTCGCCTGACTCCAGAGCCCGCCGTTGGGCGTCGGGCCCGCGCCGGGGCCTGGCAGGATGGACAGCCGGGGACGGGCTCCGCGGGAGGCCTTGATGAAGAGCCGGTAGACTTCCGCGCACTGGGTGGCGCCACCATACTGGTAGTTTCCGCCGGCCGCGTTCTGCACGTAATGGGTGCCGTTCTTGGCGACTCCATAGGTGGAATTGCTGGCAGTCTGGGCGAATTTGAAAAGATACAATTGATCAATCCCACGTTCTGTCAGGGCGATGCAATTGGCGCCCAAAGCGGTGAAATCCGCAGGGGAATCCTGGGTGGCCGTGGTGAGGTCATAACTGGCCCCGGTGCGCACATTGAATTCCGTCAGGGCCATGGGCAGCAAGGGCTCGCCCGGCATATCCGCATTGATCAGGCTGCGCAATTGATCGAAGTCGGTGACATAGCCTGACAATCCCCCGGCGGCATGGGTGCGGGTGGTGTATTTTTGATAGTTGTAAACATGCAGGTTCATCCATCCGGCGGATACTGTATTGTCGAGCCGCAGATGGCGGTTGCTGACAACATCGTGGCCCCACGTTTCGGTGGAGGCTTCATCAGCTCCCGGCGTGTTGTATTTTTCCGCGCCATTCGCGGTGTTGGGGGAAAAGATTTTGGCGGCGAGCGCGCTGCCGTGCCGGGAATTCACATCCTGCATGGCGCACTGGATGGCGTCCGAACAGATCCTCTTCCGCCGCAGCCAATCCGTCTCCGTCATGCCGTCCCAGCCGTTAGGCTCGTTGAACATGGAGAATTGCTGCACCCCGTGGTCGCGTCCCAGCAGATAGGCGTGGGCATAATAATGTTGCCAAAGTTCCCACCGGCCCGCCCAGTCGGTGTCCCCGGTGATGGGAAAACGCGTGGGCGTCGCGGTCAGGTTGGCCAGAACGGCAATGCCGCGCTGTTTGAACCACGTCAGGGTGGTGTCCAGCTTGATTTTGTTATTGCCGGATGTCGTGCCGGCATATTTTCCGGAAAAATAATTCCAGTTCACGTAGGCCGGATCCAGGGGTTCGGCTGGGGAAGCGGCATTCGCCCGCAGCAGGGTGCGCCTGGCGAAAAAACCGGATTCCGTCGACACTCCGTCGCCCACCGGTGGCAGATCGTCAGCGGGTTCGATATCCGCCACACTGATGAAAATGCGCGCGGCATCCGCGCCGGAATAACGAAACCAATCCGCCGCGTTCGATCCTGGCATGAAATGCCCCAGATTGTATCCCAGCCGCGAAGGCGTGGTCCCCGCGGCGGTGTTTAGAATGGTCAGGGTCCCGGCGGAGGCGGAGGAGATCATCAAACCGAGGACGGAAGCTTCCAGCAGGATGCGGAATCCGTCTGGGATCCACCTTGGAGCCTTGTTCCCGCATTTCGGCCATGAAGGCATTTCCCGTCGGCGACGGATGGGAGGAGCTGGAAGGGAGGGGGCCGGTTTGCGTGACACGGATTCGATTCTGCATGCCTTTCCAGCCGGGGAAAGTCACGAGATTTAGTGAGAACTCATTTTCCACGGACGGATGGGGCGGAAAATCGGATTTAATTGACGGATGATATATACTTGTTATTACTTCCACCATGAAACGCCGCGATATCACCCGGAAGCTGGGAATCCTGACATTATTTATGGCCTCCGCCTTGCCGGGATTCAAATTTTCGGCGAAAGCGCAGCCGCCCGTTCCGGCTCCGGCCACCGCGCCCGCCGCCGGGACGGTATTGGCAGGAAAACTGGTGACCGCCGCCCGGAGTCAGGTGGGACGGACGCTGATTTATGACCCCGCCTATGTGTCGCTCAAATACCCCATGGGCGATGTGCCGGAGGAGCGCGG
>JAQGPD010000245.1 GCA_028293305.1 Verrucomicrobiales bacterium
AAACCGCCGTTCTGGACGACTATCTCTTCCCCGCCCTCATCGGGGGCGGCAAGGAAAATCATGAGCACTAAGTCCCCGGATGGCCTATTGCGGATCGCGGGTCAAACCCTCCGACTGCTGCCGGAACGCTGTGTTTTCTGGGAGGAAACCGGCGTGCTTTTGCTCGCGGATCTGCATCTGGGAAAGGCCGCCCATCTCCGCCATCACGGGCTCGCCGTCCCGGAAGGCCACACCGCCGACGACCTGTCCCGCCTGACCCAAGTCATTCTGAGAACCGGGGCCACGGAAATTGTGTTTTGTGGCGATTTTTTCCATGCCCCCGCCGCGCAATCCCCGATCGTCCTCGATCTGGTCGAGGAATGGCGGCAAACGCACCATCAGCTTCAGGTTCAATTGGTTACCGGAAACCACGACCGCGGCCGCGCCATGCCGCCCGAGCGCTGCGGCATCGCTCCGGCAGGACCCCGGCTGGCGCGCGGCCCCCTGCATTTCATCCACGACCCCGCCGACGCCTGCGGAAAACTGCCCACCGTCAGCGGGCATCTGCATCCCTTGGCATCGTTGACACTCAGCGGGTCGCCGTCATTCCGCGCGCCTTGTTTCTGGTGGCAGGACGCGCGCCAATGCCTCGTTTTGCCAGGATTCGGCAGCTTCACAGCCGGCGTCGCCATTCAGCCGGAGCCCGGGGATGCCCTGCACGTCATCCACAATAACAAAGTCAGCGCCGTGCCCGTCCACTTTTGCCGCCCCGCGGGACCCCGCCGCCGCCCGCCTGCCGGCCGGGAGAAAAACAAGGAAAAAACCTGAGATTTTAAAAGGCCCTCCCACCCCCCAACACCTCGCGGCCACGCGGACGTGCCGCTTCATCTTCTGGAAGGCTCAACGACTTGCCGTCCGCCGGCGGCCGACGCCGCGGCGTTGTCCATGATTCCGGAAATCATCGCCGCCACTCCGGTCGGCGCCTTTCCCTCCTCCTGCGGAATGACGTCCACCATCACTTTCGGCTGCTGACCGCCGCCCCCGAAAGTCACGCCCCGCAGCGGGGAGACATCCGCATAATCCCTCCCTCGGGCGAGCCGCAAATGCCGGTGCCCGGGGATGCAATTATTCGTGGGATCGAAGTCCACCCATCCGGAGCGCGGACAATAAACAGAAATCCACGCATGCGACGCGTCCGCCCCCACCAGCCTCGGTTTGCCGGGTGGCGGAGCCGTTTCCAAATACCCGCTGACATACCGCACCGCCAACCCCAGCGACCTCATGCAGGCAATCGCCAAATGCGCGAAATCCTGACAAACCCCGCGCTTTTGTTTCAGCACCGTCTCCACCGGCGTGGAAACTGTCGTCGCCAAGGGATCGAACCGGAAATCCCGGAAAATCCGCCCGGTCAAATCCCGGGCCGCCGACAGCAGCGGGCACCCCGGCGTGAAGCTCAGCCTGGCATAATCCGCCATCGCGTCCCCCACCGGCACCTGCGCCGTCGGCCAGCGGAAGGGCTGCGCCTCCAGGTGCACCGCCGCCGCATCCTCCGCCAACAGATCCACCACTTCCTCCCACGGAGGCGATGCCTCCAAATCCGTGACCCGTCCCGAGGAGGTCTCCACCAGACTCACAGCCTCCACACAGAGAACGTCATACGCCGCCTGCTGCGCGAAAAACACGAAGGGATTTCCAAAAGCATCCTGCCGCTCCTCCCGCACCCCGGGGGCGGGATCAATGGTCAGCACATGGCGCAAACAGCGTTGCCCCCCATCATCCAAAGGCCGCAACCGCGCCAGATGATGCGACTCCGCCACCTTGTCCGGATAATGATAGACCGTCCGGTGCCTGACCAAATATTGCATCGTCCACCCTGCACCAACCGCGCCACGCATAAAGGCCAAATTCCATCTTCCAACACCCGCGTTTCACCGCGTCACCACCCAAATCCCCCCTTCCTTTTCCCCTCTTCCCGCAGACCCCGCCCCACCCGCGGCCCCGCACCGCAAATTCTTCTATCCCATCTCCATTCCCGGCGTATAAATCACCCTCCCCGCACGTATTCTCAACGCCGTTTCCCCGATCCGGCTTTTCCGCAAAATCTTCCCAACCCACAACCCCCCGACTCCCATGAAACCACACCCCACCCGACGCGATTTCATCCTCTCCGCCACAGCCGCCGCCGCAGCCGCCACCACCTTGAGTGTCAACGCTCAAGCCCCCGCGACCCCGGCCGCTCCGGTCGCTCCCACGGGACCTTTTTCCCTTCCCTCGCTTCCCTACGAAAAAGCGGCCCTGGCGCCTCACATTGACGCCCTGACCATGGAAATCCACCACGGCAAGCACCACCAAGCCTATGTGAACGCTCTCAACACGGCACTGAAAGCCGAAACCAGTCTCGCGAAAAAATCCCTCGAGGACCTGATCGGCGGCATCCCTTTCCTCCCCGAAGCGCTCCAAACCCCCGTCCGCAACCAAGGCGGCGGCCATTGGAACCACAGCTTTTTCTGGCTTTCCATGGCCCCTCCCGCCACCCCCGGCATCGGCGGGTCCCCCGGCGACGAAGCCCTCACCGCCGCCCTCGTGAAAGCCTTCGGATCCATCGAGGACTTCAAGAAAAAATTCAATGAAGCCGCCACCAAACGCTTCGGTTCCGGCTGGGCATGGTTGATTCTCAAGGAGGACGGCACCACGGCCGTGGTCTCGACTCCTAACCAGGACAACCCCCTCATGCAGGGCATCGTCCCGAATTCCGACCGCGGGATTCCCCTGCTCGGATTCGATGTCTGGGAACACGCCTACTATCTGAATTACCAAAACAAACGTCCCGACTACATCACCGCCTGGTGGAACGTCGTGAACTGGCCGACCGTCGCCAAGCGCTTCGCCGACGCCACCGCCTCCCTA
>JAQGPD010000460.1 GCA_028293305.1 Verrucomicrobiales bacterium
GACTACCTGTTTTGAGTTTTCAATGCTAATTTCAGTTATTTCGAACGGTAACTTTTGGGTTTTATTTGCTTGGGTTTGATGGTTCGAAAAGTGGGGGACAACCCTTCCTTCCTGCGGAACGATGAGCTCTTCAGATGCCCAATGGGTTTGCACGACTCATGGTTTCAGGTTCAATCAAGGCGGGTCGACCAGGCCAAAAAAAACGGCAACCGTTGCCGGTTGCCGTTTTTGGGAAGGGGACTTCGATTCCGGGATTAGCGGGAATAGAGTTCGACGACGAGCTGTTCGTTGACGATGGGGTCGATTTCTTCGCGGGAAGGAATGCGGTTGACGGTGCCGCCGAGTTTTTCCTTGTCCTGGGTGACCCAGTCAGGGACGGGGACGGCCTGGGTGAGGTCGAGGGCGCGGACACCCATTTGCTGGGAGCGGACGCCGGCTTTCATGGCGATGACATCGCCGGGGCGGCATTGATAGGAAGGGATGTTGACCTTCTGGCCGTTGACGGTGACGTGGCCGTGACCGACGTATTGGCGGGCGGCGTTCCGGGAGTTGGCAAGGCCGAGGCGGTAGATGACGTTGTCCAAGCGGAGTTCGAGCATCTGGAGGAGAATCACGCCCGTGATGCCACGGCGGCGGGAGGCTTCTTCAAAGAACTTGCGGAACTGCTTTTCGAGCATGCCGTATTGGTAACGGAGCTTCTGCTTTTCAGCGAGGGCGACGGCGTAGTCGGAGAGTTTTTTGCGACCGCTGCGGGCGCCGTGTTGGCCAGGAGCGAAGTTGCGGCGTTCCATGGCTTTGGAGGGGCCAAAGATGGCGACTCCGAAGCGGCGGCTGATTTTGTCTTTAGGACCCGTGTAGCGTGCCATGTGAGTAGTAAGTCAGTTTTTGAAAAGGAAGGAGGAGGAAGGACTAGACGCGGCGGGCTTTGGGAGGGCGGCAGCCGTTGTGGGGGACGGGGGTGACGTCCTTGATGGCGAGGACTTCGACGCCGAGGGCCTGAACGGCGCGGACGGCGGATTCACGGCCTGAGCCGGGTCCTTTGACGCGGACTTCCACTTCGCGGAGGCCGTGGCCCATGGCTTGGCGGCAGGCGTCCTGGGAGACCATCTGGGCGGCGTAGGCGGTGCTCTTGCGGCTGCCTTTGAAGCCCATCTTGCCGGCGCTGGACCAACCGATCACGTTGCCCTTGAGGTCGGTGACGGTGACGAGGGTGTTGTTGAAGGTGGAGACGACGTGAACGATACCGGAAGTGACGTTCTTGGAGCCTTTGGCCTTGATGATCTTCGGCTGATTGTCGCCGGCGGGATCAAGGAGGAGCTTGACGGCTTCCTTGGAGGCGGCGGCGGCAGCGGCGGCCTTTTCCTCAGCGGTGAGGACCGGAGCGGCGGCGGGGACAGCAGCCGGGATGGTGGCGGCGGGTTCCGCCGGGGTAATTGATTCTTCAGCCATAGGGATCGAGGGAAAAAGTGGAAAAGGGCGGTCTTATTTCTTGGTGGCCTTGCGTTGGACACCGACGGTGCGGCGGGGACCCTTGCGGGTGCGGCCGTTGGTTTTGGTGCGCTGGCCGCGGACGGGGAGTCCTTTGCGGTGACGGGTGCCGCGATAGCAGTTGATCTGCTGGAGGCGCTTGAGGTTGATCTGGATTTCCCGGCGGAGGTCACCTTCGATGGTGATGCCGTTGGCCTGGATGATCTGGATGATGGCGCTCAACTGCTCGTTCGAAAGCTCGCCGGCCCGGGTGTTGGGGTCGATGTTGGCTTGGCCAAGAATCTTGCGGGCGAGGGAGGGACCCACGCCGTAGATGTAAGGAAGGGAAGCTTCAATGCGCTTCTCGTTGGGGATATCGACGCCGAGCAGTCTGGCCATGGGATAAAGGAAGTTGAGTCGGTTGAGGGGGTGGAAAGATTAACCTTGGCGTTGTTTATGACGCGGGTTTTTGCAGATGACGCGGACGACACCTTCACGACGCACGATGCGGCAGGATTCGCAGAGCTGCTTGACGGATGGACGGACTTTCATGGCGACGTGGAGGTGGTAAGGAAGGTAGGGTGGCCCTGCAAATGTGGTGTTTTCCCGTGGATAACGGAGAAAATACAGCATCATCACGCCATGCCTGGCGCGGAGGGGCAGGATTCGTAACACACTGCGGGCAGTTGGCAAGGCGCGATGTGTATTTTTTTCGGGATGGGCCGGACTTCCGTGCCCAAGCCGCCGCGACGGGAAGGCGCGAGGGGCGAAATTCGATGCAATCGCATGGCGATCAAGCGGCGGGAATGGATCGCAGGCCGCCGTCGGCCATGGTGATGCGGCCGGGGATGCGGGCGGCGATCTCGGGGCTGTGCGTGACGAGGATGATGGTGGCGAGGCCGCCGCGATGGATGGTGCGGAAGAGATCGAGGACTCGGTCGGCGTTGGCGGAGTCGAGATTTCCGGTGGGTTCGTCCGCGAGGAGAATGGGGGGACGGTGGACGAGGGCGCGTGCGACGGCGGCGCGTTGGAGTTCGCCGCCGCTGACTTCGTGAGGGAGGCGCCCGGCTTTTTCGGAGAGGCCGGCGAGGTTCAGCAGTTCGACGCCCCGGGTGGTGGCGGCGGCGCGGCCGGCTCCGGCGAGGATGAGGGGGAGGGCGACGTTTTCCAGGAGGGTCATGCCTGGGAGGAGATGGAAAAACTGAAAGACAATGCCTACGGTTTGGCGGCGGTAGAGGGTGCGCTGGGCCTCGGTGGCGTTGTGCAAAGTGGTGCCATTGACCACGATTTCCCCGCTGTCCGGCTGATCAAGGGCCCCGAGGAGGTGAAGGAGGGTGCTCTTTCCACAGCCGCTGGGGCCGGTGATGGCGGTCATGCTGCCGGCGGGCAGGTGGAGTGAGAAGTCGTCAAGGGCCCGGACGGGACGTCCGTTGGATTCATGGTAGGTGCGGGAGACGTGACGAAGGCGGATCATGAGCGGTTTGAGTCGGCGGACACGGAGGGGAAGGCGAACGGAGCGAACCCGATGAGGGACAAGGGGCTGAGGGTGGTGAAAAAAGAATTCACCATTTCCATTTACCTCGCGGCGCTGTCATCGTTACGTGGAAGTGGCAAAAAAGATGCATTTCCGCGCAATTCCCTGAGGATGCTGCGATTATTCGTAACGCAAGGCATCGATGGGATCGAGGGCGGCTGCTTTTCTGGCGGGGTAGAATCCGAAGAAAATGCCGATCGCCGCGCTGAAGGTGAAAGAGAGCAAAATGGCGGAGGGCGAGATGACGGTGCTCCAGCCGGTGAAGGCGGTGACGAGCTTCGCAGAGCCGACGCCCAGCAGGATGCCGAAGATGCCGCCGAGACAGCTGAGGACGATGGATTCGACGAGGAATTGCAGCAAAATATCCCGTCCATGGGCACCGACTGCCATGCGGATGCCGATCTCGCGGGTGCGCTCGGTGACGCTGACGAGCATGATATTCATGATGCCGATGCCGCCCACGAGGAGGGAGACGCTGGCGATGGCGGCGAGGAGCGC
>JAQGPD010000475.1 GCA_028293305.1 Verrucomicrobiales bacterium
ATTTGCCCGCTGGGTTGAATTGGATGCCCGGGGTGGCCTGGCTTTTTTTTCGGCAATGGAGGACAAAAACCTGCGCCGGACCGGGCGCATGGGACTGCTGACCGAATGGGCGGTGACCGATCCGCTGCCGGCGTATGCGGCCTTGTCGCAGCAGCCGGAAAAGGAGGCGGAGGCGGACATCGGCAACGTGGGCCATGCCCTGCTGCGGGCGGATCCTGACCAATTCTGGATCTGGTTCCGGAACTTCCGCAAACCCCTGCCCTACACGTCGTATCCGCATGACTTGTGGCAGCGGTTGGCGGCGCGGCATTTGGACGAGTTGAGCGCCATGGCCACAGAGCTGCTGCGTGAGGAGGAGGCCAATCAAATGCAGGGTGCGGCCAACGCGGCCTCAGCCTCCAACCTGCAGGGACTCCACTCCATCCTCGCCGCCGCGAGAGCGGAAAGGGATCCTGACAAGGCGCTGGAATGGGCCGGACAGCTGCCGGAATCAGTCAGGGGAAGCGCGGTGCTGGGAGCGTTGGAGGTGATGGCTAAAAAATCACCACAGAAAATCTCGGATTCCCTATCGCTTCTGAAGGACAAAAATGGGGGAGTCAACCCCTACATGGATGGCCGTGCGGTTTCCCTGCTCAGAACAGCCCTGGGGGAAATGATCAAGAACGACACGCTGGGAACGCTGGACTGGGTTCGCGGGAATATCGACAAACTCGAAGGCACCCTATCCAATTTGTCCCCACAAATCGGCGGGGGACTCGCGGCGGACATGCGCGCGGGAAAGTTGACTCCGGAACAGGCTTTTGCGGCAGTGTTGGCGGCAACGGAGCACAATGGGGAAATCCGCAACGGAGTCATCCCGAACATGTGGAAGGGATTGCCGCCCACCCAACTGGCCGCCACGGCAAAGTGGCTGACAACCGTCGAATCCAAGGAGGTCGCAACCATGGCCTTGGAAGGGATCTTTCCGGAATGGTTCCAGCAGGATCAGGCTGCAGCCATCGCCTTCGCCGGCGCACTGACAGACCGCGAGCTGGCGGCAAAAATGTATGACAGGATGGCGGGACAGAAAGCAAACGGCCTGACCGACACCCTGTCGGAGCGGATGACCGCCGCATTGCTAGCGATCCCGCCGGAGTATCGGGCGGAAATCGCGGCCAATCAGATCCAGCTACACTATGAAACCACCTCACTGAAGTTCACCGGCACATTCGATGGTCCCGCTTATGCCTCGTTGTTGGAAGGACTGCCTGCGGGACCATCCATGGAAAAAGCCGTCACCCAGCTCGCCTCGGCCTGGGGTGCCAGGGAGCCGGAGTCCGCCTTGGCCTGGGCCGCCGGACAAGCGGATGTCAACCTGCGCCGTTCCGCGACCGGCGCGGCCGTGGAAGCCTGGGCAAAGGAGGACGCGTGGGGCACCTCGCAATGGGTGGATGCCCTTTCACAGGGGGAACGGCGGGACCTGGCGTCCTATCATTTGGCGCGGTCGTTGCGGAAAGTGGAACCCGTTTCGGCTTGGACCTGGGCGGGCAGCATCGGCGATACGGCCGCGCGGTTGGAGGCGCAGGCGGACGTTCTCCGGGAATGGCGGAACTCCTCCGCTCCGGACGCCGCCGCCGCAGTCCTGGAACTGGCTGACAAACTCGAGCCCGCTGCCCACCAAAAACTCATGGACGTCCTGGTGCCCCCGGCGAAAGCTCAATAACCACTTTTCCGACAAGATAACATGTCCAGAATCCTGACTCCTCTTTTGCTCGGCGCAGCGGCATTCGGCATCGCCTGGTGGGCTGGTTCATTTCCTCCCCCAAGTGAATCGGATCAAAATTTTCCCGCCGATTCCGCTGCTATCATGTCCACCAACCCGGCGCCACAGCGTCCCGCGCCTGAGTTGTCAGCCCTGGCCAAAAGGTCGGCCCAGTTGCAGCGGACCGAAAATCCAGCGCTGAGCGACCTGCCGGCGCTGCTCACGGAGACCGGCCTGGATTCCTCCGAGTCCCTGCGAATGGCCGGTATCTGGGCGGAAAAGGACCCGGCCGGAATGTGGAAATGGCTCCAGGAGGGCGGCAGGGAAAAACTGTATGGAGTGGATCCGACCTATCACATCTTCGCTTCATGGTTCCGCTTGGATCCTGAAGCCGCCATGGCGAATATGAGAGCAGCCGGGTCCCCATCGAACGCCTTCGCGGCGAAGGGTATCCTGACAAACCTCACAACAACGGACAGTTCCGTCAGGGAGAAATTGCTGACGTATCTTGATGAAATCGTGGAGGCTTGGACGCTAAGACTGGATTTCTCCATCAAACCGGCGGAGCGTGCGACAGTGCTAGCCGATCTACCCGAGGGCAAAGCAAGGACCACCCTGACGCTGGAGTTGGGAAAATTCTGGATAGAGAAGGATTGGAGATCCGCCACGGCATGGGCGGCGACCCTCCCTGAACCGCTCAGAACCAAAACCATGACCCGGATGGCCGAGTCGGCCTTCGGATCGACGCCTAAGAGAGTCGTGGCCTCGGATCCGCTTCCCTCGCACAGTGAGGCGGAATGTTTCGCCTGGGCCGGAAAATGGATCTCCAGCGAAGCCACTCCTGAAATCAAAAATCGGATGGGCACGGCCTTTGTCAGGAAACTCGCCGAGACGGATCCCTCCGCCGCTCTGGAATGGGCCCAGGCCAACCTCAGCGCCCAGCCTTTGACTGTGGCCATGGGCACGATCCTGAAAGAAAAGGCCGCCAAGGATCCCGCCGCCGCGCGCCAGCTTGTGGAGGCCTTGCCGCCCGGGGCTCGGAAAAATCGGGTGGCCTTTGAAGTCACAGGAGAACCTTCCACGGAGTCGGCCTCATGGCTGCTCAAAGTGGCGGGCACGGAGGCTAACCTGGAATGGCTCGGTTATGCTTCGGATTGGTCCCACAGGAATCCCGCCGCCTATCGAGCTTTCCTGGAAGCCGAAGCTGGAAGCAAGCTCCCAAGTGGCTTGGCGGAAGGAGGTCTTCGCAACCTGGCCGCCATTGACGGGCTGGGAACGATGGAATGGGCGGTGCGCACGCAGCCCCCTGATTCCGTTAGGAATGTGCTGTTCCATTGGGCCGGACTGGAGCCCTCAGCGGCCATCGACTGGGTCCTGCAACGCCCGCCTGGAGCGGAAAGAAACGAAGCCATGGAGTATGTCAGGTTTCTGCTGACTTATTCGAGAATTCCTGACGCGGAGCGCGCTCCGCTGCTGGGTCGGCTTGGCAACCAATGAGCCGCCCTCGCACCGGACCATCCTATCCACTTGGGAGAAATTTCCAGGAGAGGCCGATAATGTTGCGCAGGCATGGAAAACCCGCTTCCGGACGGTGGCCGGAAGCGGGTCTGAGGGCCGATGGGAGGGCGGAGCCGGTCTTGATAGTGTTGTTACGGACTATCGGATAGTGCCGTTCAATCCTGACGGGAAGAAACCGCCGGAGGTGGTGCCGCCTGCATAGACAATGCTCAAAACCTGGGAGGTGGAGCGGCTGAAGGCGAGGCCGTTGGAGTCGGTGGGGACGAGGTTGGCGAAGCGGCCGCGGAGGACGCCCTGGTCGCGGTCGTCGGCGCCGTCCACGGAATCGCGGACATTGGAAATGGCCAGGGCGGCGTTGCGGGTGGTGGTGCCGAGTTGATAGAGCAGGGTGCGGATGATCCCGGCATGATAGGCCTCCACGGCAAGAATGCCGGCGGCGGCTTCCAGGAAGGTTTTGTCAGTCAGGAGCGGGGCGCCGCCCTTGTAGGCGGTGACACCGACGTCCTCGAAAATGAAAGCCCCCAGGAGGAAGTTCGTTTCATTGGCGAAGGGATCGAAGGTGTCGTTGGGGCCCACGAGGCCGGCCAGCCTTGCCAAACCGGTGAAGGAGTCGCGGAGGTCGATGGTGGGACGGGCTACCGGCGTGGCACCCGCGCCGCTGAGGCCGGCACGGAGGAAGTTGACGTGGGCCAATTCATCCGAGGCGATTTCGGCGGCGTATTGCGCCATGGCGGAGGTGGTGAACGGGACCTGCGGGTTTTGTTTGATGATCACATCGCCCGGCGTGCCGCTGCCGCTGACTCCGGCACCCTGGCTTTGAATGCCGGCACCGGTGACACCATAGACGTAGTATTCGGCTTCAAGGTATTCGAGATTGAGCGCGAAGTTCAGGACATCGGGGTCAATGTTGGCTCCGGTCTGGGCCTGGCTTTTTTGGGTGGTGCCTGCCAGGACGCCGAAGGCGGTGGTGCCTGCCAAAAGGCGGGACAGGGCCTCGCGGCGGGAGCTTTTGCGGGCTTTGAGAGTATCGAGAAGGTTGGAGGACATGGGGGGAGAAAGTTAAAGAGTTTAAATATGAAATGAAGTGAGGTTATCGACTAGCGTTTCCTGCGGAGGACCAGTGCACCCAGGGAAAGCAGGGAGAGGAAGGCGGAGGCAGGCTCCGGAATGACGGCCAGGCTGGTGATGGCGGGACCGCCGGCGGGGCCACCGATGGCGCCAAGCGGGACCAGGTCGCCGGTGCCGAGGTCGATCTCGTAGAGGAAATTGTTATTGGTGATATAGCCGGTGTTCAGACCACCCGAGGCAAGAATGTCGAAACCGACGTTGTTGCCGAAGTCGATGAACAGGCCGGTGAGGTTGAGATCACCGACTGTGGCCAGGCTGTTGAACTGCGGGCCCGTGTTGTGGATAACAAGTGTGTCGTATTCCGAATCGATGCTGTAGAGCGTCGTCACGGCGGACCCGGCGAAGCTGTTGGTGTAGGCATTCGCCCGGAGGTTAGGAGTATTGCCGAAGTTCACATCTCCCGCCTGATAGCTGAAAATGCCGTCGGTGGTGACCGCGGTCGGATCGTTGGAGCCGGGAGTCAGGCGGTAGTTGGCATTGTTGGTGGAGGAAACGCGGAGGCGGTTGGCAACCGGATTGAAGTCAGCGTCCTGGACCACGCCCAGCGCACCGACGCCCACGGAAGTATTGATAGCGGCGGAACCGGTGGCGGGGTTGATGGTGTAGAGCCGGCCGGAGCTGGCGATGCCATAGAGCTGGCCGTCGGACGGACGGTAGTCGATATCAACGATGGTATCGGCGCCGAGGCCCGAGAACAGAACAGAGCTTGAGGTGGTGCCGGGGCTGTCGGTGTTGAATTGGATCAGGCCGGTGCCGGTGAGGCCGATGGCGAGGGCGGCCCGGGAATCCTGCGCGCCCGAGAAAAGGACGGCGGCGGTGGCGATGGCCACGGCGGTGAAGCCGGGCAATTGAGTGAAAACGGAGGCGGATTTTTTCATGGCGGGAATATGTCAGGGTGTTTTTCCTCCTTTTAATCAATAAGGAGGGCAGCAGGCGACATAGCTGAAAGCGATCCATGGCATTTTCCCCGTAGCCGCAGTGGAAAAATGCAGGTGCCTGAGGCAAATCACCCGAAGGCGAGCAGAACGGTGCCGGAATTTGCCTTGCCGGAATTTGCCTTGCCGGGGTGCGGATTCCTACTTGGTGCGGGAAGGAGAGTAGTCCGCACAGTCCTCTGTGCGGTTCTCAAAGAATTGGCCATTCAGAGCATTGGCCACGTCCAAGGGTGTTTGGACTAGCAGGTCTTCGGCAAAGTCCGAGGCAATGATTGCTAGCGGATGGGGATGCTGGATGGGCTGGAAGCCGGAAGGTTGGAAAACCGGATGGCTGCTGCCGCACAGAGGACTGTGCGGACTACTCTGGTGCGGACTACTCTGGTGGAACCACGCTGGTTGCGAGCACGAAAAAACCCGCTTTCAGACCGATGGTCCGAAAGCGGGTTGAATTCGTGAAGCCGGGGCGCGGGGGCCTTGGCTACCGTCAGGCTTTCAACTCCTCGCCGAGGGCGAAGCGGGTGAAGCGGGTGACGGTGATGGTGTCGCCGAGGGCCTTGCCGGTTTCCTCGACGAGTTGGGCGATGGTTTTGTCGGGGTCCTTGACGAAGCCTTGCTCGAGGAGGCAGACTTGGCTGTAGAACTTGGTGATCATGCCGTTGAGGATGCCTTCCATGGCGGCGGCGGGTTTGCCTTTCAGACGGTCGGAGTCGGCGTAGATGGCGCGTTCCTTGGCGACGAGTTCTGGATCCACGGAATCGCGTCCCACGCAGATCGGGCTGCTGGCGGCGATGTGGAGGTTGATGTCCTTGAGAAGGGTTTTGAAGGCGTCGGAGGCCAGGGTTTCGGCTTTGCCGGCGGTGGCTTCGAGGAGCACGCCGACTTTGCCACCGAGGTGGATGTAGCTGGCGAGCGCCCCGTTGGCAGGAGCGGCAAAGCGTTGGAAGCGGCGGAGGACGATGTTTTCGCCGACTTCACCACCCTTGGCCTTGATGACTTCATCGAGGGAGAGGGAACCGCCAGGGACGGTCTGGGCCAGGGCAGCGGGGAGGTCGCTGTCGGTGGTGCCTTGGTTCAGGATCTGTTGGGCGACGGTGTCGACGAAGGCGCGGAAGCCTTCGTTTTTGCCCACGAAGTCAGTTTCGCAGTTCACTTCGACGAGGGCGCCGAGGGTGGTGTCGGCGTTGAGAACGGCGAGGACGGTGCCTTCCTTGGCTTCGCGGTCGGCGCGTTTGGCGCTGGAGGCGATGCCTTTTTTGCGGAGGATATCGATGGCGGCTTCCATGTCGCCGGCGGCTTCGGTGAGGGCTTTTTTACAGTCCATCATGCCGGCATTGGTCTTGCGGCGGAGTTCGTTGACGGTGGATGCGGTGATTTCGGCCATAGTGGTTGAGGAGGTGGGTTGTAAAGTCGGATAGGGAAAAAGCAGAGGCGGCGGGGAGGATGGACCTCACCGCCGCCACCGTGGTTTGGGGAATGGATGGGCGGCTGCGCCTGGGGTGGTGGTTGGGCGGGAGCGGGAAGCCCCTGCCCTGCCGGATCAGGCGGCGGCCACGGCGGGAGCGGCATCCGCTTTTTTGCGGGGAGCGCGGCCGGACATTTCCAGGGTGGCCAGCAAAGGAGTGACCAGGTGCTGAAGGATGATGCGGATGGAGCGCACGGCGTCGTCGTTGGAGGCGATCGGGTAGTTGACCTTGTCCGGATCAGCGTTGCTGTCCGTCATGGCGACGATCGGGATGTTGAGGCGTTGGCCTTCGGCGACGGCGATGGCTTCACGGTGGGAGTCCACGATGACCATGATGTCGGGGGCGCCACCCATTTCGCGGATGCCGCTGAGGTTGCGCTGGAGTTTGGCTTTCTCACGGCCGAGGGCGGCGAGTTCCTTCTTGGACATCATTTTGTATTCCGCCTGGGTCTCGATGGTTTCGAGGTATTTCATGCGGGCGATGGACTTCTTGATGGTTTCGAAGTTTGTCAACGTGCCGCCGAGCCAGCGGTGGTTGACATAAAATTGACCGGTGGTTTCCGCAGCCTCGCGGACGGCGTCCTGGGCTTGGCGTTTGCAGCCGACGAAGAGGATTTTTTTACCTTTTTTCGCTTCGTCGCAGAGGAAGTCGGCGGCGGCAGTGATTTGTTTGGTGGTCTCCTCGAGGTTGATGATGTGGACGTTATTCCGGGTGCTGAGGAGGAAGGGCTTCATGCGGGGATGCCATTTTTTGGTCTGGTGGCCAAAGTGCACGCCGGCTTCGATGAGGTCCTTGAGTAATTCGGTGTTCATGTGGTTTTTGCATCCCGTGGCCAACACTGTCTTTTTCCCGGTGGGGGACAGCTCGGAGATCCGATCCGGCGGATGGGCAGTTGAGGTTGGTTTTGGTAGGTGGGTTTCCCGGCCCGAAGGGGCAGGGGCGGCGAATTTAGGGGCAATCGCGGACGGTGCAAGAGGTTTTTCTGGAACAACGCCGACGGTTCGCCCCCTGTTGGACGCTTTTTCGGCTGCCGCAGGGATCCACACTTCCGGAAATGCATTTTGAGATGCCCTTATATATAGGCGTTTCAAGGAGGGTCGCAAGCCGCGCGGGATGCATCGACGGATTGACGGGGCGTCCCGGGCGGGGAAGCGTGGGCGCATGACGGTTGCGGGATATTTTGATTACAATGCCACGACTCCGCTGCATCCGGCGGCGCGGGCGGCTTGGCTGGAGGCGGAGGATAAATTCTGGCAAAATCCCTCGGGTTTGTTCCACGGGGCGGGCGCGGCCAAGCGGCGATTGGAGGACTGCCGGGAGGAATTGGCGGATTTTTTGGACTGTGGCGCGGAGGAGATTGTATTTCTGTCCGGCGCGACGGAAGCGAACAACGCGCTGGTGGCCCACGCGGCGGCAGCGGGCGTGGAACGCTTGGCGCTCAGCGGGTTGGAACATCCCTGCCTTCAGGAACCGGCGGCCGCTATTTTCAAGGACCGGCTCTGCACGATCCTGGTGGCGGCGGACGGGCGGGTGGATTTGGGGTCGCTCGAGGAGGCGCTGCGAGGCGAAAATAAACCCGCCCTGGTCGCTCTGATGGCGGCCAACAATGAAACCGGGGTGCTGCAGCCGTGGCGGGAAGCCCGGGAACTTTGCCGGAAATACGGGGCGCTTTTCCACTGTGATGCGGCGCAATGGCTGGGAAAAGAACCCGCGCTCGGCTTGGGGGATTGCGATTTTCTAACCGGCAGCGCGCACAAATTCGGCGGTCCGAAGGGTGTGGGATTTTTAAAACTCCCCGCCATGGGCCGTCCGCTGCGTTGGCTGCGCGGCGGGCCGCAGGAGGAACAAAGGCGCGCCGGCACTGAAAATGTGGCCGGGGTGGCGGCGATGCTGGCGGCTTTGAAATCGTGCGAAGCCTGGCTGAAATCCGGAATCGACGACCCGGCCGCGGCTTCCGGAATGGCTGGGGCGCTTTCGGCGCGGCGGGCTTTTGAGAGCGAAATCCAAGCCCGGGTGCCGGGCGTCGGCATCGTGGCGGCGGACTCACCCCGGCTTTGGAATTCGGTCCTTTTGACCGTGCCCCCGTCCGGGCCGGCGAATGTGAAATGGCTTACGCGCCTGAGCGCCAAGGGATTCGCGGTCTCCACCGGTTCCGCGTGCAGCCGGGGAGCGGGGGCCTCCGAAGTGCTGGAGGCGATGGGACTGGGCACGACCCACGCGGGGCGGGTGTTGAGAGTCAGCGGCGGATGGGAGACGACGGAGCAGGATTGGCGGGGACTGGCGGAGGCGATCGCGGACGTGGCGGCGGATTTTAAAAATCCTGCACCCTGTCCGGCGGGACGCGGTTTTCCAACCTGAGCGGAACAGCACCGGCATTTCCGGACCAGCGCCGGCATTTCCGGACGAGGGCCCGCATTTTCCGGACCACCGCCGCCGTTTGCGGTTCACGGCCGGCCCCTGCGGACGAGGGCCGGCACTTGACTATCACTTACGGGCCTGTCAGGGGGAAATGCGGCGGATTTGGAAGAACCGGCGCGTTCCTCCGCCGGCGGTGAAGGTGACGCTGGTGCTGCCACCGGTGGCGGCGATGCCGGTCTGGCCGGGGACGTCTGTGAAGCCGCTGGTGGTGGTGGATTCCTGCACGGAATACACGGCGCCGCCGGTCGAGTTCCAACTCAAGGTCACAGTTCCCGTTCCGGGGTCGTATTGCACAGCGGTGATCTTATAGTCGCCAGCGGTCAGCTCGAAGGCGTTTTTGCCAGGCTGGGTAAACAATCCTGACATTTGTTCCGCGCTCAATTCCACACTATAGATCTGCAAGTCATCTATCAAACCTATATACCCCTGCCCCGCGCTGGTGGCGCTGCCGATATACAATCCTTCGGAAGTGGTGTTCAGGTTATAATCCGTGAATCCGGCGACCGGTTCCACGCTTTCACCCACCAGGGCGCCGTCAATGTAGAGCCGGGTCAGGGTGGCGGTGACATTCCCGAATCCATCCAAATCACTGTGGGTCACGCCGATGTGATGGACCGTGTCATCGGGGATCGCGCCGTCGGCGGACTGCGCGGCGAGGTTGCTGTTGACCTCGAAATTGAGCTGGCCGGTGGGCGTGAGATAAAGCGAATAAATCGTGCCCGTCAGGGTGAAAAGCGACGAGCGGTGCAGGATGCGGCGGTTGTTGATTTTCGGTTCCGGTTTGATCCAGAACGAGTAGCTGACATTCGGCAGGTGTGATGCGGAACTGATGGCGAAATTTCCCGTGGTGGAGGAATCCGCCGCCGTCAGCCTGACAGAAGTGCCTGCTCCGCCCGGCAGCAGGGATGGCTGGGCAAAGCCGAAAGGCGCCTCCCGGATCTGCAAGGCGGCCGCTGGACTGGCTCCCGTGAAATCCACCAGCGTGGTCCCGGCGGTGTCATCCATTTTATAATGCGCCAAAAGCGGCGGGCCGAAAGCATACCGCGCCTGCGCGACAACTGACAAGGTGGGCACGCCCGGATCGTCCGTGGCGAATTCCAAAGTCGCGGTTTTCAAACCCTTCGCGCCGGTCGGCGTGAATACGATAGGCAACGTCACGGCGTCACCCGGCGGAATTGCTAGCGGAAAGGTGCCAGTGACGGAAAACATTGCCGCATCCGTGCCGGAAATCACCGGCGCCAGGACCGTGGTGCCGGTGGCTCCATTGTTGGTGAAGGTCAGCAATCCCGTGCCATTGCCTCCGACCGTGGACACGGAAACGACGCGCTGGCTGATGCCGGCTTCAATGGAGTTGATGGCCCGCCGGGCCTGCAGCGGAATATAAATCTCCGGCTGGTTGGGGTCCGTGGTGGTCAGTTTCAGACGGGCAATTTTCAGACCGTTCGGTGTGGAGGGATCGAAGTTGATCACCACGGAGTCCGCTCCCAAAACCGGGATGGTGCGCGGGAAGTCTGTCGCCACGGTGAAATCCGCGGCGTTGGTGCCCTCGATGGAGGCCCCCGTGATGTCGTAGGCGCTGGTTTCGCTGAGATTCGTCAGGCTGAATTCCGCGGAGGGAGTCTGGCCCGCGAACTCCACTTTGGTGAAAACCGAAACCGGGGCCGCCTCGATCGATGCCGGGCCTGGAAGGGAATCCACCGTGAAATTGTCGAACAGACCAAACTGGTTATTCAGTCCCCCGGCCGTGCTGCCCGTGAAAGGATCCTCATAACCGATAGAGGCGAAACCCGAGGTGATGGCCGGATCCCCCTCACCCATTTTCACCCCGTTCATATAGAGCGAAACCTTGGTCCCTATCACCACCATTTCCACCCGCGTCCATTGGTTGTTGGGGCAGTTCGCCAAGGCCCCACCCTGCGGAAACGCCAGGGAGAACAACGCCGCATCCGTCAGATTTTCGCGGCGGAACGCGGCGGTTCCCGCGATGTTCATGGTGATATCCCCCGTGCCCACCCCGATGCCACCCTCGGAGGAGGCCCAGCCGAAGGTGCCGATTCCAGTGTTCCGGCCGACGTAGCTGATGACGTTGTTGCCGCTGTGTCCCACACCGAAAAGCCCGATTTCCGTGGTGCCGACTGTCGCGGTGCGGTCGACGGCCAGCCACATGTCGCAGGCCATTTTATAGTTTCCGGAAAACACCCGTTTTGCTCCCCCGGGAGTGTCCGTGGCCAGCAGATTGATGGCCCGGGCGGTGCCGGCATAGGTCGCGTTCAACACCACCCCGCGCCGCGCCGCGCTGCCGGGAATGCGGCTCGGTGCCTCCGGGATGCTCACCGTCACGGGACCCCCGCCGCCGGGCTGGTTGCGCACGAAGGACGCGTAGTCCACAAAGAAAAACCCGGTGA
>JAQGPD010000507.1 GCA_028293305.1 Verrucomicrobiales bacterium
GGCAGGCCGTCATTTTTCAACGGGCGGCGGGCGGCACGTCCTGGAGCCGGTCCGTGGCTTACTCTCCGTCCGATCTGCAAACCGGGGAGCAATTCGGTTTCGCGGTAGCCATTCACGGCGACACGGCGGTGATCGGCGGACCGGGCACGCCGTCCGGATGGACCGGGGCGTCGCCGCCCCATGCGAACAGCCGCGGTCGGGCTTTTTATGCCAGGTATTCCGGTTCCTGGCCGAGCAGTCCCGTGCCGCTGCCCGCGCCGGTGCTGACGGATGGAGCCTATTATGGTTTTGCCGTCGATGTTCAGGGCGACCTTGTTGCCATCGGAGCGCTGGGCATGGATGGGACGCGGGGACGGGTCTATCTCAATTCCTACCGCGCGGGCGGGCAGTGGGCGGCCCAGCCCTCACTTCAGCCTCCCGGCCTCGCTCCCACCTCATGGTTTGGCACGGGTGTGTCCATCAGTGGCGGACGGATTCTGGCCGGAGCCCACGGCGCGGGAACGGGGTTCGCGGGCAGGGCCTATATTTTCAAAACCGAAGCGGTGGATGATGCCTCCATCAACGTAACCGCCAGCGGACTATCGGTTAGCGCCCCGCTGGCCGAACAGATGGTAGCCATCCGATCCGTGCCTGGAAAGGAGGGATTCCGGATCCCGGTGGCCGGTTCCCTCCAGCGCTGGGATGCGCTGGATGTGCCGCTGCCGAATCCACTGCCTGCGGATGGCGTCTATTTTCCGGCGACCTTCAATGTGAAATATCAACTGACTCTCCGCAACGTGACGGATAATATCATGGTGCCTTTGGTCGGTAATGGCACTGTCACCCAAAGCGTGACTGCATCGGCCTTCAATTGGACCGGCTCGGTTAGGAATGCGGTCGTGATTCCCGTCAGCCGGACGCTGATGGCTGTGCCCCAGGATCACGCCCTTATTCTACCAAACAAAAACTATAGCATCACCGTCACGGTCTCGCATTCGGATGGAGCTTCGGAGGTGGTGGATGTCACCCGCACGCTGAGCCCGCTGAAATTGCTATCGCTTAACGGCAGCCTGACATTCGGCAATGTTGCCACGTCCATCATTTCGGTGACAGGCAATCCGGCGGCGGGCACGGTGACTCCCCTGAATGACACGCTGTTTTTCCTGACCTTGAATCTGCCCGCGGGTGGAGGGCAGGTGACCGCCAACCCGACACAGACATTTGGCGGCGGGCCGCTGACAGTGTTATATGACGGAACGCCGGGCCCCGGCCAGGGGCAGCTTTCCATGTATGGCAGTGAAACCGTGCAACTGGCTGCCGGCGCTGCTGGGTCGTCCACCGGCGTGCGATGGACGCGCGGGCCGGTGGTGCTTTCGAAAAATGGAGCAGTGGCGCAGAATTTCCGGGTTCAGTTGCCTCTGGGGCTGGGTTATTCCGAGAATTCCGGCGGCAGGCTGAAGGGCAGCGCAGTGGTTAGCGTTCCGTTGTCGCCGGGCTTGGAACCGGTGGGGACCGTGGAAATCAAGAATTCCGTGACCGGCGCCGGAGTTGCGGTGGTTCATGAAAAACTGCCCGTCTGGACTTATGTCAAATATCTGGCCTGGAATATCGGTGAGGGAACCTTCACCGGCGTATCCGGATTTCCAGGCGGCGAGATCGAGGCGGTGGTGGTGCGGAACAATGCCATGCGGGATCTGCGACTGGCCCGTCAGAATTTTCCACTGGCGGAGGGCGACGATGGCACCCGGATGAGCAACGACGATTATTTTGGCACGGAATACAACCTGGTCGAAAATTTGGTGTTCACCGTCTCGCCGGAAGGCCGCGCCCTGCTCAACTGCCGGATCAGCACCCCTCAGGCCCACGCCGGATTCAAAACCCACTATCCAAAAGGCCTGGCCATTCCCGCCGGGAAGACGGCGATGACCTGGGAAAACTCGCGGATTGTTTCCGGGACCATGACCCAGACCGTGCCTTCGGCCGCGACTTCCCTGACTTACGCCACCGTCACCCCGGATGCCGATGGGTGCCTGGATCCCAATTCGCCCCTGGCCTCCCGCACTGTTAGTTTCACAGCGGCGGGAGGATTGTGGAAGCACACGGCGGATGGCGGACTGCGGGCCGAGGGGGCAATTGCTTCGGCGGGGATCGCGTGGGGATTGAATCCCGCCGGTCAATACGTTCACACGGTGCAGGGCGTCACCACCGGCGCCATGCTGACCGGAGGCACGGGACTTTCGACTAACGCCTATGGACCGGTCGCGAATCCGGGGGCGGGTTACCTCCCGGCGGCGATGCTCCTGACAGGACATGGCAAGCGCGGGGATGAGTCATTGATCGAGCGCTTCGGCACCAAGGGATATGATCCGGGCCTGGCTGCTAACAATGCGGAATTTGCCGCGGCGGGTTCGGCGGATTACCCCGGTTTCAATTTCCGCGCGGTAAACGCCGGAGCACCGGTGCTGCGGGCCACCAGTCGCATTTCGGGGAATTCCCTCCCGGCCTACGACCTGAAACCACACAGTAAATACTACCTGCGGCGCGGCGGCGTGACCGGGGTGCATGACGCGGTGACCGCCCAGATCAGCATGCCGCCATTTTATGGGTATGCCATGAACTTGTCAGGACTGGGATTGTCCTATCTGGATTGCGCCAACCGGGAAAGTGTTATCGATGGAGGCATTCATTTGCCATTTCCTTCCGGTCTTGATCTGGAGTTCGAGGATCTGACGCTTACTCCGATGGGCGAACTGGACCGCATGGAACTCACCTCCACGGGCGAGCCGAGACTTGCATACTGGAACATGGATCTCAAAGCGTCCTCCATTGAGTTCGCCACGGCCAATCAATGCGCCGTGGCCGGGCGCAAGCTGGTGCTGGGCGTGACCGGGAAAATGCCGGCCCTGACGGATGATCCCTTGCAGGCCCGACTGGGTTTTGAGCCCACGGGCGAACTGGTGACCGGGGGGCAGGCCAATGGCATGCCGACGGATTCCCGCTTCACGCTGCCGGTTTCCCTATCCATGAAGGGCGTGGGCGGCAGCCGGTATTTGATGACTCCGGTCAGTCGGGCTGCCTTGAATCAGCACGACGCGTCAGGCGCTCCGGGGATGAATCAGGGGGGAGGTTTTGTCAGCTTTGCCGGGGCTCTCGCGGTGCCGTTTTTTGATGATATCCAAGTCCACGTCATCGCGTCGCCTTCGGCCTCCTCCACCCAGGATTCGTTATTTTACCTGGCAGGCGGCTGGGTGGAAAATGGCAGGACCTTTTTCAACGACGTCAATTTTGATGCTTCCAACCGCGGTTTCCCGCCGGGTGACACGGGCGTTTCCTACGAGGCTTACCGCACCAACACAAACCCCGCCTACCTACCCGTCGCGCGGCGCAATTGGCAGGGAATTGTCGATTTGGACTATCCGCTGAAATGGTCGCCCGTCGGTCGATATTTCACCGGTGATGGCGGTGACAAGGACGAGATTCTCGTCCTCAGCGTTGAGCACAATCTTCAGAAGCTAACCAACGAAGGATGCTCGATCACCTTCGGCTCAGGATTTGAAACACCGCAGCTCAGCATCAGTTCCCTGGCGGCGGAAGCCTTGACCGGCGGGCTGCGAGATGCTTTGAGCCAGGCGGAGATTGATCCTGTCAGGATGCTCGATGGCATTGATGGCCTGGAGCGGGTCCTGACAGATAGGTTCGAGCGCATGGCGGGCGCAATGTTGGAAAATGTGCTGCGGGACGCGGCGGGGGAACTGGTGGATGGACTGAATAGTTATTACGCTTCCAGGCCGGTGGCTCCCAATCGGTTTTCCGGACTGGCGTCCGTCCACCTAACGGAGGGGCGCGGGTCAGTGGTCAATCAGTTCAAGACTATCGCCGCGAAGGGCGGGGCCTTCAACAACGAGCTCAATGCCGCGCTGGACGGAGCGGTGGATGCTTGCAATTTGGCGCTGGAAATCGTCGGCACTTCCGCCTCTCGGGGAAAGATCACGGAAATGGTTGTCAAACTTTCCCAGGTGGGAGGCGGCACCCCTGTGGACGGGGTAGGGGCGGAGGTGATGGCCCAGGCGGAGGATGGTCTTTTGCAGGCCGAGTTGTTGATCCGGGAAGTGCGGACGCAGCTCATCACTTTAAAGGCAAAATTGAACGGAGCCTCCGATATCATGAACCGGTTGAATGAGGCGTTCGACAACCAGGGCGGCCAGGCCGTGGATTTGGCTATTGCCCGCATCGTGGCGGAGTATGGCGGCGCCCATGATCCGACCGGGGAATACATGAGCGAATTCACCACACTCGAGCATCAGGAGCGGGTGATGGCCATTTTAAAGCAGAGCATAACCGGCAGCACATTGGCGTCCGCAGTGCAGCCCGTGCTGCGTGGGGTTTTCACGGAAATCCGCACGCAATTCCGCGGCGCGGTGGATCTTGTTTTTGCCGAGGTGACCCGCCTTCTGAACCGGGCACTTAGAGGATTGATCGATGCGGCCAGCGCGGCGGGTCAGGCGGAGTTTGAGAAGCTGGCGGGAAGCAGTGAGGGGGGCGCGGCCAGCGCGGCGGCCGGTGTGGGGGACTTTTGCG
>JAQGPD010000610.1 GCA_028293305.1 Verrucomicrobiales bacterium
GCCGACCACATCCGCACCCTCAGCTTCTCCATCGCGGACGGCATCACCCCCGGCAACAACGACCGCAACTACGTCCTCCGCCGCATCCTCCGCCGCGCCGTCAAATACGGCCGCACCCTCGGCTTCACCGAGCCCTTCTTCTACAAACTAACCGACACCCTAGCCGCCCACATGGGCGACGTCTTCCCCGAACTCCGCGCCCGCAAAGAGTTCATCAAACAAACCCTCAAAACCGAGGAGGAGGCCTTCAACCGCACCCTCGACAAAGGCATCCAACTCTTCGAAACCGAAGCGAACGCCCTAACCGGAGTTCGCGAAGCGAATGAAACGGGGAGCACACGCGCCCCGCGTGTAGATTTCGGCGCCCCGCCGAAATCTTTAACCCCCCTTGGCGAAGCCAACACTTCCACCCCAGAGCCCCCAGCCAGTGCCCCAGCCAGTGCCCCAGCCAGTGCCCCAGCAATTACCCCAGCAAACACCCCCCCAACCTCAAAAGGAGCCACCTACTCCCGCCGGAACCTCCCCCACTTCGAGCGCCCATGGGGAAAATACATGATCACCTTTTCCTCCGCTGAGCGCCGCGCCCTCACCGCAGCGGAAAAAGACCTCGTGATCGAAAGCATCCGCACCGGCGAAAAACTCCGCCAATATCATCTCTATGCCGCCTGCGTGATGGATGATCACGTCCATCTTCTCATTGAACCTTCTCCAAAAGCGCCAGCCGCAGGATCCGAAGACGCCGACCCCGTTTTCCATTCCCTGACAGAAATTCTGCAGTCGCTGAAATCCTCCACCGCGCACCGCATCAACAAATTGCGCGAAACCACCGGCCCCGTCTGGGACAAGGAGTCTTTTGACCGGCTCATCCGCTCCGATGCGGATCTGGAAGAGAAGTTTTTGTATATTGTCAGGAATCCGCAGGCGGATGGGCTGGTGGCCGCGGAGGGGGATGCTTATCCTTGGTTGGTGACTTATAGCGATGGGTGGATGCAGCGTGGGGACGAAGGAAGTGCGGCTTCGCCGGAGGATTTAAATGTTTCCGGCGGGGCGCCGGAAACAACACGCGAGGGCGCGTGTGCTCCCCATTCCGCCTCCGGCGGAATGATATCGGGGGCGTTCGCCTTCCGGCTTTATGATGAGCAGGGTTTCCCGCTCGACCTCACCGAACTCATGGCCCGCGAACGCGGCCTGACGGTGGACAAGGAAGGCTTTGAAGTCCTGATGAATCAGCAGCGCGAGCGCGCCCGCGCCGCGCAGAAAAAGTCTGTTATCAAACTCTCCGAAATCGAAACCAAGGAACCCACTTCCTTCCTCGGTTACGATGCCGAAGAGACCGAATCCAAGGTCCTCGAAGTCGTCACCGTGGGCGACAAGACCGCCGTCATTCTGGACGCCACGCCTTGTTATGCGGAGATGGGTGGACAGTTGGGAGACACCGGCACTTTGCTGGCGGGAGCGGACGTCCTGACAATCGCCAACACCCAGAAATCCGGCAACACCTTCCTGCATTACCTTGCCTCCGACGACGTCACCCTGACCCCCGGAGCCGCCGTCACCGTGCGCATCGATGAAGCGCGCCGCGACGCCATTTCCCGCCACCACAGCGTGACCCATCTTCTGCACTGGGCGCTGCATGAAGTCGTTAGCAGCGATGCCACGCAGAAGGGTTCCTACGTCGGCCCGGAGAAGCTGACCTTCGACTTCAACAGCGCCGCCCTCACCCCTCAACAGGTCGCGGACATCGAAAAACTGGTGAACGAAAAAATCGTGGAGAACGCCCCGGTTTCCTGGTCAGAAGTGAAATACACCGACGTGAAATCCCGCCCGGAAATCATGCAGGCCTTCGGCGAAAAATACGGCGAGACCGTCCGCGTCGTCCAAATCGGCGGACAGCCCAACGCCCTCAACGGCTACAGCATGGAACTCTGCGGCGGCACTCACATCCGCGGCACCGGCCAGATCGGGCTCTTCAAAATCCTCAGCGAAGCCGCCACCGGAGCCGGCATCCGCCGCATCGAAGCCGTCGCCGGCCTCCCCGCCTACGAGCAAGCCGCCGCCGATGCCACCCGCCTCAAACAACTCGCCGGCAAAATCGGTGCCCCTCTGCCGGATCTCGAAAAGAAAATTGACCTCCTCCTCGAGCAAACCAAGGCCCTCGAAAAAGCCGTAAAGTCCGCCCAGCAGCGCGAAGCCGCCACCCGCGCCAAAGAACTCCTCCCCACCGCCGAAGGCCCAGTCCTCATCGCCAACCTCGGCGACGTCGACGGCGACTACGCCATGGCCGTCAGCGACGCCCTGAAGTCCCTCTTCAATGGCATCGTCGTGCTGGGCACGAGCGGCGGCGGCAACGTCGCCCTCATCGCCACCGTCAGCAAAGACCACCAATCCAAAATCCAGGCCGGCAAAATCATCCAAGCCATCGCCCCCCTCGTCGGAGGCAAAGGCGGTGGAAAACCCGACTTCGCCCGGGGCGGCGGCAAAGAAGTCAGCGGCCTCGAAGCCGCCCTGGCCGAAGCCAAAAAGCTGACGGCCTGAGACGTGGCGCTCCAACGCACCCGCCCTTCAACGCTCCCTCCAAAGCTCCACAACGCACCAACGCACGGTCGACTGCTCACCAACGCTCCATAACGCACCGGCGGCTAACGCACCAACGTGTTCTCGCGCCAACGCTCCTGCGGGAACACGCGCCAGCGTGTCCCCGGGGAGCACACGCGCCCCGCGTGTCGTGGAGGGCGCCCCGCCCTCCACTTAAAACCTAACGGCGAAGCCGCACTTCAAAATGCAGTGCGCTCCCGCTCCCGCTCCCGCTCCCGCTCCCGCTCCCGCTTGGGCGCCCGCTTGTGCCGGGTGCTTCGGGTTAAAAGCCTCCAGGCCTGCCTGACTGCCTGAAAGTTGGAGCATTATAAATACTGACGCAGCCAGCGTCCGACCCCAGAGGGGTTAAATCTTTATAGCCATAGTCAGCCGTTCAATTTTTAGCT
>JAQGPD010000012.1 GCA_028293305.1 Verrucomicrobiales bacterium
CCCGCTGGATCGACGGCCAGCTGACCCCTGCCGAGATGCAGGCGGTCGAGCGGGCGATCGCCGCGGACCCCCTCCTGGCCCGCGAAAAGGAATCCGCTCAAAAACTCGGCGGCCTCCTGCGCACCCACCTGCCGGCCTCCCTGGAACCCGCCTCACCGGAATTTTTCACCAGCCGGATCATGGAGGAAATTCAAGGCACCCCCGTCGTCCGCACGACCATCGCCGCGCCCGCGCGCTCCGGCCTCATGTCATGGCTGAAGCAGCCGTGGTTCGCCCCGCTCGCCTCGGCGGCCGTCGTCGCCCTGCTGTTCCTCGCCTCCAACGGCACCCGGCCCGCCGCCACCCCCGGACTGGAATCCGCCCGCGTCTACGCCCCGGATCCCAATGTCGTCGCCAACACCTTCTACTCCGAGGAAGCCGGGGCCACGGTCATTGATCTTAAAGGCCTTACCGCCATTCCCGCCGATCGCGAAATCCGTGCCTACGATGTCGCGGACGCCTCCCCCGCCGAGCCCGGCAAACCCCTCGTGCTCCATGCCGCCAACGATCCCGACCGCGCCGTGCTGGTGGTGGGACCGGAAACCATCGACGGCCCCCGCCTCCGCGATCTCAACTAACGGATCGCCCTTTGCTTGCTGGCAGGATAAAGCACATTGGATTTCCCCACTTCCACTTCCACTTCCCCTTCGCCGCCCACCCTCCCAGCCCCGCCCACCGCCCATCCGCCACCGCGCGCCGTCCTTGATGAACACCCGCCTCCGACCCCTTTTCCTGTTATTATGCCTCGCTGCGGCTGGCGGCCAGCCCGCCGGAGCCCAGGAAAAACCGGCCGCTCCCGCCCCCCTCGCTCCTGCACCGGCCGCTGCCGCCGTCCCGGCCCAGGCCACACCAACGCCAGTCCCGGCTGCGCCCTCCGCGACAGCGACAACGGCAGCTGCTCCCGCGGCCGCTTCGGATGCGCAGGTTGAAGGGTATTTGTTTTTCGCCGCCAATGACGCCACGGCCCCCGCTCAGGAGGAGAAAGTCACCGCAGACGCCGGTCTGTTAGTGTCATTGGAGGGGCGGTTGAAAAAAGTGTTTCCTTATTCGCACTATCACTTGATAGGCAAACACACTCAAAAGGTTTTCAAGGAATATGAATCCTGGGTGGTGCCCTCCAAGGACCTTTGCCTGAAAATCGATTCCCGCGGTCCGGCGGATCACGAGGGCGTGAATGTGCATCTGCAACTCTGGCAGGACACCAAAGTCCTCGTGAAATCCGACTCCGTGCTCCGCAAGGACAAACCCATTTTCCTGGGCGGACCCGACTGGCGCGGCGGCCGACTTATTTTTGTGGTCCGGTTGAAATGACCATGCCCAGCCGGCCCGCCGCCAACGAAAAGGATCTGAGGGAAGCTTTTCTTCCCCTGCGGGATCCGCATGAGCGTCTGTCCGTCATTGCCGATGCCTGCGCGGGGAATGGCTTGTCCGAGGAAATCCGCGTCGTCACCGAACCCATTCCCGGCTGTGTCTCCAAGGTCTGGCTGGTCATTGAATGTCCACCCCCGGCAGGACTGTCATTGAAATGGGATTCCGGATCGCCCCTGGTCCGGGGCCTCGCCGGACTCATCTGCGCTGTCTATCAAGGTGCGGCACCACTCGAAGCCGCGGAGCATCGCAGCTCCATCCTGACAGATCTTGGATTGGATAAACAGCTGTCACCCACCCGCCTCCGCGGCTTGGAATCCGTGGAAGCCCACATCCGCCAATGGGCCGCGGCACACGCCCTGACAGAAAACCGGGATTGATCCTGCCGGGATGGCATGGATCGCAGGCAAGGCCTGTTTACGTGGCTGGTGGACAGAATGTCCACCCTCCGTCAGTGTGGCGCGAAGCGGGATCGGAGGGTGGACATTCTGTCCACCAGGATTTACCCGCCAATGCCCACCTAAGAAAAAGATTTACCCCCGCCAGAAATATTACCCTTATTTAGTGGGGTATAATAGGCAAAAGACCATTCGGAAACTGCTTTCCATCATTTGCTACTGTCGCGTCAGCAGCTGCCGGATCGTTGGAATAGCAAAAATACTGATTCTCCTTTTAATTCGTTCAAGGCGTTCAATTTAAACGCAGATCAGCCAAATTCGCGCCTCATGCCTGGATTCGACCACCGGAATCGTCACTGCACGGACGATGAATATTCTCTTTCCGATATTACATTTGACAAGTAGGAATTAAACGGCTTTTTGAAGCACGGCACCGAATCCGGTTTTTCACCATGCGGCCGTTTCAGAAATAACATCCCCAGTCTCCCACTATGAACACCTCCGAAGATGCCCCGGACAGCGCCGAACGCTGGTTGGAAGTCGTGCGCGCCAAAGTCGGCGCCATCCGTTTTGGCTCCGTCCAGATCACCGTCCATGAAGGCCGGGTCACCCAGGTCGAAGCCATCGAAAAAACGCGCATCGATCCCGAGCGCGCCGAAGCCCGCGTGGCCCGCAAGTCCTGACATGCTTGATTCCGGATCCCGCTTCACGATCAGCCGCCCAACCCCGGCACACCACCAAACCACCACATCCGCCATGCCACTCCACGACACTATCACCTCCACCGTCGGCCGCACGCCACTGATTTTGCTGAAGCGATTCAGTGCGGGACAAACCGCCGACATTGCGCTCAAAGGCGAATTCAAAAATCCGCTGGGCAGCGTGAAGGACCGCATCGGCCGCGCCATGATCGAGGATGCGGAAGCCCGCGGCGTGCTGCCCCCCGGCGGGCACATCATCGAGCCCACTTCCGGAAATACCGGGATCGCGCTGGCGTTTGTCGCCGCGGCGAAAGGCTATAAAATCACCCTGACCATGCCGGAAACCATGAGCCTGGAGCGTCGCACCCTGCTGGCGCTGCTGGGGGCGAATCTGGTTCTGACCCCCGGCGCGCTGGGCATGAAAGGCGCTATCAATAAAGCCGGGGAACTTCTGGCCGCCACCCCCGGCGCCTGGATGCCGCAGCAATTCAACAACC
>JAQGPD010000023.1 GCA_028293305.1 Verrucomicrobiales bacterium
GTGGTCAAACCCGAGACAATGCATGAGCGTGGCTTGGATATCGTGCACGTGGACGGGATTCTCCACGATGTTATAACCCAGATCGTCGGTCGCTCCATACACGGTTCCGGGCTTGATGCCGCCGCCCGCCATCCACATGGAAAATGCTTTCGGGTGATGGTCGCGCCCCCGCGCGCGGCCCAGGGAGGCATTGCTTTCCACCATGGGCGTGCGGCCGAATTCCCCGCCCCAAATCACCAGGGTCTCATCCAAAAGCCCGCGCTGTTTCAAGTCGGAAACCAGGGCGGCACTGGCCTGGTCAGTGGCTTTGCACAGGTTTTTATGATTCCCCACCACATCGCTGTGGGCGTCCCAGCCTTCATGGAAAAGATTCACGAAACGCACGCCGCGCTCGATCATGCGGCGCGCCAGCAGACAGGCGCGGGCGAAGGAAGGTTTGTCAGGATCGCAGCCGTAGGCATCAAGCGTGGCCTGGGTTTCCTGGCGCAGATCCATCAATTCCGGGGCCGAGGATTGCAGACGGAAAGCCAACTCATAATTTGCCAGGCGCGTGGTGATTTCCGGATCGCCGGTCGCCGCCAACCGATTGCGGTTCAGGCTTCCGACGAGATCGATGGTGTCGCGTTGCAGATCCGGGCGGATGCCGGGGGGATTGGAGACATTCAGAATGGGGTCGCCCTGGTTGCGGAAACGAACCCCGTTATAACTTGTCGGAAGAAAGCCACTGGACCAAAGCGCCGAGCCGCCACTGATGCCGGAGCCCGTGCTCAGCACCACAAAAGCCGGCAGGTCCGTCGCCGAACTGCCGAGCCCATACGTGACCCACGAACCAATGCTGGGGCGGCCCGGCACCGCGAAGCCTGTCTGGAAAAAAGTCTGGGCGGGGGCGTGGTTGAACTGATCCGTGTAGAGCGACCGGACCAGGCAAATATCATCCGTGATTTTGGCCAAATGGGGAAGCGCCTCCGAGATTTCCATGCCCGACTGACCGTGCCTGGCGAACTTGAACTGCGGCCCCATGACCGCGGCATCCGCACGGATAAACGCGAGCCGCTGACCATTCGTCACGGAAGGCGGCAGCGGCTTGCCGTCCATGCGCGTGAGTTCCGGTTTCGGGTCGAACAGATCCAAATGGCTCGGCGCGCCAGCCATGAAAAGATGGATCACGGCTTTCGCCTTGCCTGGAAAATGCGCCGGTTTCACAGCCATCGGGTTAGGGACCGCGGCCGCTCTGGCACCGCTGAGCGCACCGTCGGCAAGCAGGCTGGCGAGGGCCACCTTGCCCAGGCCGATGCCGCAGTCCCGGAGGAAATGCCGCCGGGTGATGTCGAGGCAGTGGGATTGGAATGAATTCATGAAATGTTAGTTTTTGGTGACGAATTCGTCAAGGTTCAGCAGCGCGCGGCAGACCAGCGTCCATGCCGCCGCGGCCGGCGTGGCCTCCTTGCCGGCGAGGGCGGAGGCATTTTCCGGATGGGCCTGGAAACCTGCCAGTTGCTTGGAGAAAAAGATCAAAAGCGCCTCCGATTCCCGCGCTTCCGGCAGGCGTGAAAAACATGTCAGGAAGGCCTCGTTCAGCAGTTCCGACGGAGTGCCGGGCCGCGCCGCCAGACGGGTGCCAAAGGCTGTGGCGGCCTCCATTATGGTGACGTCATTGAGCATCGACAAGGCTTGGAGCGGCGTGTTGGAGCGGTCGCGGCGCACGATGCAGGCCTCGCCGGTGGGGGCGTCGAAGGTGGTGGCGAAGGCAAATGGCGCAGTGCGTTTGGCAAAGGTGTAAACGGATCGGCGATACCGGTCCGCGCCCGTGCTGACCGGCCAGGCCAGGGCGCCGTAGGTGCCTTCCGTGGTCACGCTGGCGGGCTGGGGCGGATAGACGCCGGGGCCATACATTTTATCGGATAACAAACCGGCGGCCTGCAGCGCGGCGTCGCGCACTTCCTCGGCATCCAGCCGCAGCCGGGGCCCGCGCCAGAGCCATTTGTTTTCCGGATCCGCCCCGGCGGCGCGTTCGTCATCCCGGCTGGATTGACGGTAGGTGTGGCTGAGGACGATGCGGCGATGGAGCTTTTTCATGGACCAACCGTCGTCCATGAAACGCACCGCCAACCAATCAAGCAGCGCCGGGTGTGAGGGAAGCTGGCTTTGAAAACCAAAGTCCTCCTGGGTCTTCACCAACCCCCGGCCGAAAAATGCGCCCCAGGACCGGTTCACGACCACGCGGGCGGTGAGCGGTTGATCCCGGCTGACCAACCAACGCGCAAAGCTGAGCCGATTGGCGGGCGCGCCCGGGGGCAATGGATTCAGCACACTCAAAACCCCGGGCTGCACCTCGTCGGTCGGTTGGGTGAATTCGCCCCTGTTATGAATGAAAGTGGGGCGCGTGCTGCCGGCGGGTCTTTCGTGAAGCACCAGCGTGGTGGTGCCCGTCACCGGCTGGCGCAGGGCCTCGATTTCCTTGCGCGCCTCCGCCAGCTCCGGCGCCTGAAGCAGGAACTCACGCATCAGCGCCGGACGGTCCGCGGCGGAGGGGGCAGCGGTAAGCAGCGGCTGGACTTCGGGCGGCAGGGCGCTGGCCTGGATCGCTCCCGGAGTGCCGGTGAAGGACACCCGGAATTTGCCCAGGGAGCACGCATAGTGCCGGCCGAACATCATCGTTAGAGAAACTTTTCCATCCACTGGCAGCAGCGGTTTTTCGAAAACAAAGACAGCTTCATGCGCCCTGCCCTGCCCCTCCGCACAGCTCCAGCCAGTTTCCGGATTTCCATCCGTGGCGAGCGCGGCGCTCACCGGCTGTCCGAAAGTGTTTTTGGCATAACTCTCGGAGGCTGAGGCGATTTTCACCGGCTGGCCACCGCTCGACATTTGGAACTCGCCGAGGAAAAAGTCGCCTTTCGGTCCTTCATAATACGCCATGCCGGGCCCGCGGCCGGGAAGCCGGGAGTCGGGCAACACCTCAAGGCGGACAGCAGTCAGCGCATTTGTCAGGCCATGGAATTCCAGTTGATAGGTATCCGCTTTGGTGATGTCCCCGCTGACAAAAACCGTGGCATCGGGCTGCACGGCCAGGAGCGGCAGATTGGAGGTGGCCTTGGCGGGTATGGCGGCCGTCCAGTGGGCCAGGCGCCCCTGCTGCGCGGCAGCCCAGGCATCGAAGGCGCGGTCCAGAGCGGCAGGACCTGCGGGAGCTTTCGCGGCGGTGCCGAAGGACAGCTTGGGACGTCCGATCGTGTGGTGGCCGCCGAATTGTTGTTGAAGCGTCACCGTCACCGGCGTGCCCGCCTGCAGCGGCGGGTCGAAGGCGAAAGTGGCGAATTGGGGTGAGTGGACCTTGCCCTTCCCATCATCCACAGCCCAGCCGGTGCCCAATTGACCATCGACGGCGGCGGAAAGCGGATAACCATTTTGTTCCGCGGAGGCGGAGACGGGCACCAGCTTCAGCGCGCGGCCGTCCTGTTGAGCCTGAATTTCGCTCAACACAAAATTTCCATGGGGAGTGCGTCCGGGGCCTTTTCCGGGCAACGCTGCATCTGTCAGGGCCTCCAAGCGCAGGTGGGTGGATCCCGCGGGAACGCCCTCCATTTGAAATGTCAGGGTGGCGCGTTCCGGACCCGGGGCATTGAAAAGCACAAATTTGTCAGGCTGGACGACGGCGGGTTCCTCAGGCGTGGACTGGACCTTGCAGGAGGCGGGATCAACCCAGACGATATTGTCAGGACGATTCTGTTTTTCCAGCCAGCGGGCAGGCAGTCCTTCCAGCAGGGCCTTCAAACTTTCGCCGCGCACGCGTTCCTGCTCCGCCTGGTCGGGCGCGGGCAGTTCCAGCTCGGGCTCGTCCGCGTTGTTAAGGAAAGCCATGATGGAAAAATATTCCCGATGCGTGACGGGATCATATTTGTGAGTGTGGCACTGGGCGCATTGCAAAGTCAGGCCCAGCCAGGTGGCGCTGGTGGTGGCGACACGGTCCACCATGGCATAATAACGGAATTCCAGGGGATCGATGCCGCCCTCCTCGTTTTGCATGGTATTGCGATGGAACCCGGTGGCGATCAATTGGTCGCGCGTGGGGTTTGGCAGGAGATCGCCGGCGATTTGCTCTATGGTGAATTGATCAAAAGGCATGTCCGCATTGAGCGATCGGATGACCCAGTCCCGGTAGGGCCAGATGCTGCGGGGACGGTCCTTTTCATAACCATTCGTGTCCGCATAACGCGCCAGGTCCAGCCAGCGGCGGCCCCATTTTTCACCGTATTTCGGCGAAGCCAGGAGCCGGTCCACAGCGTGTTCCCAAGCCTCCGGCGAGGTGTCGGCCTGGAAGGCGGCCCATTCCGCCGGGGTGGGTGGAAGCCCTGTCAGGTCAAAACTGGCCCGGCGGAAAAGCGTGGCGCGTTCCGCTTCGGGAGCCGGAGCGAACCCTTCGGCCGCCAAGGCAGGCTGGACGAAGGCATCGATTTCATTCCGCGCCGGCCAGGCCGCGTTCACCGGCGCGGGAACTGGGGGAAGCACCGGCGCATCAAAGGCCCAGTGTTTTTCGTATTTTGCTCCTGCGGCCACCCAGTCCTCGAAAAGCTTGATCTCCTCGGGTTTCATCACCCGTTTCATGGCCGGCGGCGGCATGACTTCGTCAGGATCAGTCGAGCGGAGGCGCTTGATGACTTCGCTTTCCGAAACCTTTCCTGGCACAATGGCGGCGACGCCCGACTTCCCTCCCTGATGCGCGGATTCGGGCAAATCCAGGCGCAAATCCCCTTTCCTTCCCTTGTCGTCCGGGCCGTGGCATTTCAGGCAGGTATCCGACAATAAGGGCCGGATGTCCTTGCTGAAGGACGGCGCCTCCGCGCGGGCCAAGCCAGCGGCCGCGAGGGAGCTGAACGAGCAGGTGAGTGCAAGAATGGTTTTTTTCAGAAAAGGCATGGAAAAAGGGGGGCGGCGGCTCGGTGCCGGATGCAAAAAACGGGCCGGGGAAGGAAAAATTGCAGGGAATGCAGAGAACGAGCGGGTGGCGCGACACAGTTTGTTTACATGAAGCGCTAATGCGGCGCTTCCATGTCCCTATGGATCAACGTGGGAGGAGGCTTCGGTTTATCGGATGGCTTAGGATGGTCCGCACAGTAGAGTGGTCCGCACAGTAGAGTGGTCCGCACAGTCCTCTGTGCGGCAGCGGCTGGATGGTTTTTCAGGGCATCGGATCGGAATTTGCCGATGCTTTGACAACGGCACAGAGGACTGTGCGGACTACTCTGGGGCGCGGACCACACTGTGCCATGGCGAAACCCCAGACCGCTGTTGAACATTTTCATGGCACGGCCATCCAACCGGGATAACATCTGCCAACCCATGAATTCACTGCCAACGTTGATTCTTATTTGTTTCCTTCCAGTATTTCCGGCGGCGGCTCAAATGGCCATCCAACAGATCGCCAAGCCTCGGGACTCCGTCGTCCTTGGCATCAGGACCCCTTCTGGAGACTCACTTCACTCCAGTGAAATTTATGTTATTTTCGATACCGGCACCCTTAAGCTACCTCGACTGGAACCGGAAATTTCTGCTGCCGGCGTCCCGTTTGACCGATTGATTCAACGTATCAACGAAACTTCCACAAAGAGTGGCATCCAGCCTGTTCCTGCAGTCGAAAAAATTTCCTTTCCCATGGAAGGCGGGTGTTTGAACCATGTTTTGAAGGTGGTAGGAGCGGTTCAAAATCCTGGAGAGTTTCCCCTTCGTCAAGGCATGACCCTGACATCAGTCATTGGGAAAGCCGACGGTTTTGCCGGGAAAGCCGAAATCAGCAAAGTTAGGCTGATCCGGGGAAAGCAGGAAACGGTATATGACCTGCGGATCCTTCAACTGGATGGGTCCAACAATCCGGCGCTGATGGACGGGGATGAAATTGTGGTGCCGCAGGATCCGGCATCCGTCGAGATTGAAAGCGTTTTCAAACCAGAAGACTCCGTGGTAATGGAGATGGAAA
>JAQGPD010000036.1 GCA_028293305.1 Verrucomicrobiales bacterium
CCTCATCCAGTTCCCTCCATGCGCCCGTGAAACGGCTTAACAGAAGGACCCCTTTTTCATCCCGCCGGCTGGCCGCGAATTCCTTGGCGACAAGATTCATTCCGTCATGCAGGGCGTTGACCATGAAGACGTCGCACAGGCGGTGCAGCGCCATCATATCGACAGGTCCATGATGTTTTTTCAGAAGCAGGATGGCGGGCTGCCCCGGACTGCCCCACTTGGCGTTGATTTCCGCCGCAATGGATTCAACGGCGGCCTCCTCCATTTGATAGCTCGGAAGGCTCGACCGGCTGGGCGCGGCGATCTGGACAAAAACGACGCGGTCGCGCCATTCCGGATGATGGGTTAGGAAATAATCGATGGCCTGGAGCCGCGAGGGAATTCCTTTGGTGTAATCCAGGCGCTCGATGCCCACGCCCAGCTTCCGACCATTGAGATTGAGCCGTTTTTCCCAACGGCGCATGGCGGCATCCACGGCCGGGGCTTGGGCGGTTTCCTCATGACCGGCGTAATCAATGCTGATGGGAAAAGGCCGGACAAGCGTGTCAGATCCTCCCCGGGTGATTTTGGATAGGTCGGGATTCACCCAGGCTTCGATGGACCGGTCCACAGTGTCCCGGAAATTCTGGCAGTGCAGGCGGATGTGAAATCCCAGGACATCATTTCCCAACAATCCATCCAACAGCTCCTCACCCCATGGAAATGTGCGGAAGACTTCCTTGTTCGGCCAGGGAATGTGCCAGAAATGCGCGATGACCAGATTTCCTTTGCCTCGCTGTTTCAGAATCCGGGGCAGCAGCGCGAAGTGATAATCCTGGATGAAAACGATCGCGGCTTCCTCCCCCGCTTCGTCAATCACTGCATCGGCGAAAATCTCGTTGGCGGCCCGGTATTGCGCCCAGTCCTCCGGCCGGAAAACGGGACGGTTGAAAGTGATATGACAGAGCGGCCACAAACCTTCGTTAGCCAGGCCATAGTAGAAACCCTGCTCCTGCTCCGCCGTCAACCAGACGCGGCGCAGGGTGTATAGCGGATCATCCGGCGGCACCGGCACCCGATCCATTTCATCCACCACTTCCCGGTCGGCATTCCCGCTGCCGTGGGCGATCCATGTGCCCCCGGTGGCGGCCAGCACGGGATGCAGCGCGGTGGCCATCCCGCTGGCCGGATTGATGCATTCGATCCCATCCGGCCCGTGCTGGTGGATGTAGGGTTCGCGATTTGAAACCACTATCAACTTCCGGCCACTCAACCGGTTCTCACAAAATTCGTGCAGACGCTCACGGGTCCAGAGATTATGCTCCATCATTTGAAGGGGTGGGGGGGTGGGGGGAAGATGGCCCTCCCTTCAGAAAAGGCCATCAGGTGAATCCCTAGTCTTGCCTGAAACCATGAATGAGGCCACCTTTTTTTAAATGACCCCCCATTCACCCATCCTTAACGATGAGGCGCTGCGCCATCTTTGCGGCCACATTCACCTCACTTGGAACACTCTGACCCGAGACCTTTGCGATGCCTTGAGTGCAGCGCGCGACAGCAAAGTGGAGCACGGTTCCGCGGCCGATGCCTGGCCCCTTTATCTTTCGCCCCGCGAGGACATGGAGGCGGTGCGCTCCAAGCTCGCGGCGAATCTTTCGCCGGCGGCGTTTGCCCACCTCTCGCTGCGGGTCCTCCCGCCGGATTGGCGGGCGGTGACGGATCACGGACTGCTTTACCTGCCGGGAAAATACGTGGTCCCCGGAGGGCGGTTCAATGAAATGCACGGCTGGGACAGCCACTTCATCGTGCTCGGACTCCTGCGCAGCGGGCGACTGGATCTTGCCCGTTCCATGGTCGACCAGCAACTCTATCAAATCGAGCACTATGGCACCATTCTCAATGCCAACCGCACTTACTTCCTGACAAGATCGCACCCGCCCTTTCTTGGACGCACCATCCTGGAGGTTTACCGTGCGACCGGTGACATGGAGTGGCTCCGCGCGTCCCTGCCGCTATTGGAAAAATACTACTTCTACTGGAGTGTCCCGCCCCATCAGATCCCATCGCTCGGCCTTTCCCGGTATTGCGACTTTGGCGAGGGCCCCGCCCCGGAAGTGGAGTCCTCGGAAAAAGACGCCAACGGCCGCACGCACTACGAGCGTGTCGCGGACTTTCTACGCACGCTCCCGCCGGAGGACGCGGCGCCTTTCCTGGCATCGGACGGGACTTTAACAGATCACGCCTGGCGCAGCGACCGCTCAATGCGCGAGAGCGGATTTGACCCAGGCTTCCGCTTCGGTCCATTGGATCTGGATACCTTGAACTATTTGCCCGTGTGTCTGAACACACTGCTCTGGCGCATGGAAATCGACATCGCCGCCATCCGGAAAATCACCGGAGCCACCAACACCCGCGACGTCTGGCTGGAACGCGCGTTCCAGCGTCGCCAGCACATCGACCAATTGCTCTGGGACGAAACCGGCGGAGTGTATTCCGACTATCATCTCGGCTCCGGCCGACGGAGCGGTTTCCTCTTCGCCACCACCTTCTGGCCTCTCTGGGCCGGCCTGGCCAGCCGGTCGCAGGCTGCCGCCGTGGCGGCAAATCTCCATCATTTTGAAACCCCTGGCGGCATTCAAACCGGGCCCGTGGAAACCGGATGCCAATGGGACGGGCCTTTCGGCTGGGCTCCATTGACCCTCATGGCGGTTCAGGGTCTCCACCGCTACGGCTACCGGGAGGAGTCCCGCCGCATCGCCGTCAACTTTGTCCGGATGGTGGAGTTCGAATTCCGCCGAACTGGTCACATATTCGAAAAATACGACACGGTCCGCCTCACGTCCGAGGTGTCGGATCTGCTGAAATTTGGTTATCCCACCAACGAAACCGGTTTCGGCTGGACCAATGCCGCCGTGCTGGAACTCCTGCACCTGCTTGATGTCGATGTGTTTTGCGGTTAGGGCCGCGACATTCATTGTCGGTTTAAGCAACATACCAGGACTATACCTCCTTCCCCTTTCCCGACGGTTCCGAGCCTGTATTCGGAAAGATGTCCGCACATTCACGGCGAACCAGACACTTGGGGCTCACCAGACTTCCGGGCATTCACGCTGAACCACGACACGCTTGGCGTCACCCCCATCATGAAAAGGAGTCATTTAATCCGTTTCAGGAAAAGCGTTGCCGGATGCACCCGTAGTCTGCTACTGCTCTGCCTTTATGTCCGACACGCCTCCCGACCACACTGATTTCATCCACAGCGAGGAATTTCTCCATGGCCTGATGAAGCGCCAACTGAAGCTTTCCATCACCTGCGCCGCCGCATTCCTCATTGTGCTCATCGGCCTGCCACTCGCCAACTATATGGCTCCGGAATTCATGGCGCAACGCGTGGGCGGATTCACCCTGACCTGGCTCGTGCTCGGCGTGCTGTTCTTCCCGTTTGTCTGGATCATCGCCCGCCTCTTCATCACGCGCTCCATGGCGCTTGAGGAAGCGGAGGTCCACCTCGCCGCGGAAGGAAACCGGAACCGGAAATCCTGACCGCCCCCCGCGATCCCCGCACGCCGCTCCCCCGCGCCACCCCCCATTTTCATCCTGACATTTTTCACCGATATGCCCGCCACCGGCTCCTTCGACTACTACATCCTGGCCTTTTCCGCCATCACCGTCATCGTGACGATCTGGATGGGGTTCCGCTCCGCCAAAACCTCCAAATCCGCCTCCGACTTTTTCGTCGCCGGCCGCTCGGTTTCCGTCGGATGGAATGCCTCCGCCATCTCCGGGGAATACCTCAGCGCCGCCAGCTTCATGGGCATCGCCGGCATGGTGATGCTATCCGGCTATGATGCGCTTTGGTATCCGGTTTGTTATGCCTGCGGATATCTTTTCCTGCTTTTATTCATCGCCGGACCGCTCCGCCGCTTTGGCGCCTATACCATCCCTGACTTCGCGGAAGGACGTTATGATTCCCCCGTTTTCCGGAAAATCGCGGTCTGCTTCGTCCTCTTCATCGGATTTTTCTACACCATGCCGCAGATGAAAGGCGCGGGCACCACGCTGGCTTACATCTTCCCGGGATTGCCCTATTGGGTCGGCGTCGCCGTCGTGGGAGCCGTCATCACCCTGAATGTCGCGCTCGGCGGCATGAAGGGTATCACGCTCGTGCAGGCCGTCCAATATTGGATCAAAATGTTCGCCATTTCCGTTCCGGTTTTCGTCCTCATGGCGGTCTACGGCGGCTACGGCTCCAACCTCTCCGTCAACAAATCCGCCGCCGATGCCGCACGTCCCGCCGCCATCGAGCAAAGCGCCGCCCCCTCCACCATGGATGCCGCCGCTCCGGTCCGCAGCGCGCTTCCTGACAAAGCTCCCAAAGACGAATCCTGGATCGCCCCCTTCGGCCCCCTGACCACCAAAGCCGTCAAATCCGCCGCCGAAGCCCTCCCGGAAGCGAACCGCGCCGCCTATCTTGCCGAATATCAAAAACCGTATTCCCTGCTCTACACCTTTTCGCTCATCGTCGCGTTGGTGTGCGGCACCGCCGGATTGCCGCACATCCTCGTCCGCTTTTACACCAACCCCGATGGCGTGGCCGCGAAAAAAACCACCATGTGGGTCATGATCCTCATCGGCGTGTTCTATGTCTTCCCACCCGTCTTCGGTGTGCTGGGCCGGAATTTCCTGCCGGAACTTTACAGCGCCACCGGCTCGAAAGGCCCTGACAAAGTCGTGCTCGAACTCCCCACTCTCATCCGTCAAAAATACGGTGTCCTCGGCTCCATCCTCAGCGGCATCACCTGCGCCGGAGCCTTCGCCGCCTTCATGAGCACCTTCTCCGGACTGCTCGTTTCCATGACCGGCGCCCTCGCCCACGATGTCTACGGCCGCATGCTCCGCCCGCAATCCACCGCCGCCGAGCGCATGAAAATGTTCAAATGGTGCGCCGTCCTCATCGGCGGCGTCTCCGTGATTCTGGGTGCCTTGGTCGAGCCCCTGGAGATCAACTTCATGGTCGGACAAGCCTTCGCCATCGCCGCCGCCAGTTATTTCCCACTGCTTTTCATGAGTGTCTGGTGGCGTGGCATGACCATGAAAGGAGCCGCCACCGGCATGCTCACCGGCGGACTCTGCGCCCTTTTTGCCGCCGCCATGGTCAATGTCAGCACCCTCGCCCAGGACAAGGGCGTCATGGGCAAACTCTTCTCCGGATTCAATCCCATGAACACCTTCTGGAAAGAGCACCCCCTCCTCCGCATCCTCTGCGAGCAGCCCGCCATCTGGTCCGTCCCGCTTTCCATCGGCCTCATGATCATCGTTTCCAAAGCCACCCGCCGCACCATCCCCGCCGACATCCGCATGAAAATGCTCGTCCTCCACGCCCCGGAAAAACTCGGCCTGAAACAGGAATACATCCAGGAACACCAAGCCGGCGCCGGCCACTGAGCACACCCTCCGACGCACTCTCCGGCGCACAGCCGGCACCTGCAACATTCCACAGCCGCACTCCCGGCCCCACCGCCCGGCCGACCCTCAGACCCCGTCCGGGAAAAGATAGGTCCTATATGTCCCATAGGTCATATAGGACCTATCATCCAGCACCACCTACCGTCACGCCACTCCCGTAACAGCGTCACCCTTCCGCCCCTTCCGCCCCTTCCGTCCCTTCCGCCCCTTCCGTCCCTTCCGTCCCTATCGTCCCTTTGGTCCCTTTGGTCCTTTTTGTCCTTTTTACCCGTCCGCACCCCACGCGCCCCTCCTCACAAATCCTCAAACCGATTAGCCGCCACATTCTTCCGGGACCGCTCCGGGTCAAAAACCCGCCCATTCATCGCCACATAAACCCCCGGCGGCAACACCTGCGCGGCCATGGCCGCCGCGCCCAGATTGAACTCCGCATCGCTCACCCGGAACCGCGCCGGCTGCATGGATCCAGTCAGGACAATCGTCCGCCCCTCCATGCCCTCCCCTTTCAGAGCCAAAGCCGTTTGGATCATCGTGTCCGTCCCGTGCGTCACCACCACCCGCTGACAATCCTGCCCCGCGATCACCGCCCGGATCGCCTCCCGATCCTCCGCCGTCATCTCCAGACTGTCCTTCCTCACCACCGGCACAATCTCATAACAAAACGCCACATTCGCCTCCTCCAACAACCCCGCCACCTGCGGCGGCCCCACCGCATACTCCCCCTTGGCGTCAAAGTAGATCTTATCAATCGTCCCCCCGCAGGTCACGAAGAGGATGTCTGGAGTTGAGGGTTTTTCGTTCATTTCGCCAACTTGACCAAAGCCCGCTCTGTTGCAATCCCATCCGCCCGCTGCAGGTCGCCTGCCTTAATCCACTTGCCCGTCATTCCATCCAATCCCCGCGTTCCGTCGAAGCCCATTTTGATCAGGGCAATTTCGTGGCGCATCAATCCGGCTTGCGCCTCCGGGATTCCATCCGTCCCAAAGAATATCATAAAGTTTTTGTCCGGTCTGCGGGATTGGTGTCTGAATAACCTGTGATGCTTTCCTCTTCGCCCGATATTGAAATCCAACCGCCAGCCGTTGTCCCGCCATGGGGGGCATGGCTGGAGGCCTATCTGAAAGGGAACGAGGAAGCATTTGCCCAATTGGTCCATGGCACCACGCCGCTAGTGATGGCAGCGGCGCTGCGCCGGTGCGGGGGGCGTCATGCCTTGGCGCAGGAGGCCGCGCAGATTACTTTTGTGGACCTGGCGCGGCGCGCCCCTTCGCTACGGGCGGATGCCACGCTGCTGGGTTGGCTGCACCAGCGGGCAGCCAGGGCGGCGGGCGATCTTATGAAAACTGAACAGCGCCGGGCCGTGCGGGAACAGCTGGCCGCCGAGGGCACCGGCAGCGTTTATTCCCTGGACGACAATCCCGGGTCTACCCGCTGGGAGAACTACCGGGAAGAAGTGGATGCGGCCCTGGCCCGGCTGAAGTTGGAGGAACACACCGCCATCCTGCTGCGGTGTGCGGAGGGACTCGAGTTCGAAGCGGTGGGCACGGCCCTCGGCTGCTCCGCCGAAGCGGCCCGTAAAAAAGTGGGCCGGGCGCTGGAGAAAGTCCGCGCCTCGCTGGCCCGGCACCGCACCGGGATTTCCGCGCTCGTTGTCGCGCGGGGCTTGGCTGCGGACCACGCCATGGCGGCTTCCGGCGTGGGTGGGGCCGGGGTAAAAGTCCTAGCGGCTGAATTCGCCAGAACCGCCCTCGCCACCGCCG
>JAQGPD010000037.1 GCA_028293305.1 Verrucomicrobiales bacterium
CGGAACCCCGGGAATTGACTACACGCCGCACCCCCGCTATCACGGTGCGCATGAACTTCCGTCGATTGGTCCCGCTGTTCCTGATTCTTGCCCTGTGCCCGGCCGCCGCCTCCGCCGCCCCCGCAGTCGACCCCATCGCGCCCGCCGCACCCAGCGGCCCGGTGTCCAGACCCAACATCATTTTCATCATGTCGGACGACCACGCCGCGCATGCCATTTCTTGTTATGGATCAAAGGTCAACCAAACGCCAAACCTGGACCGCATCGCCGCCTCGGGCATGAAATTCACCCAGGCTTTTGTCACGAATTCCATCTGCACCCCCAGCCGCGCGACCCTCCTGACGGGAAAATATTCCCACCTCAACGGCAGCCCCGTCTTCAACCGCTTCGACGGTGCCCAACCCCACGTGGCGCGCATGCTCCAGGCCGGCGGCTATCACACCGCGATGGTCGGAAAATGGCACCTCGGCTCGGCTCCCACCGGGTTCGACCGCTGGCTCGTCCTGCCTGGCCAGGGACTCTACCGCGACCCCGCATTCCTCACACCCGCCGGACAATTGAAAGTGGAGGGTTATGCCAGCGATGTCATCACCGACCTGGCGATCCGCACCTTGGAGGATCGGCCACGCGACCGCCCGTTTTTCCTCATGCTCCATCACAAGGCACCCCACCGCGCCTGGGAGCCTGACGAAAAAAACCGTGCCCTTTTCAAGGACCGCGTCATCCCGCTTCCCACCACCTTTTCCGACGACTATCACAGCCGTCCCGGCGCCCTTCCCCAAAACCGGCAAACCATCGCCCGCGACCTCACCCGCCGCGATCTCAAGCTCGTCCCGCCCCCCGCCCTGACGCCCGCCGAACGCCAGGCCTGGCTGGGCACCGCGCCGCAAAGCGTGGATGTCCCCCAGCCCGATGGCTCCCTCACAACCCTCACCGGCGACGCCCTGACGCAATGGAAATACCAGCGCTACATGCAGGACTACCTCGCCTGCGTGCAGGGCGTCGATGACAATGTCGGCCGCCTGCTCGACTACCTGGACACCTCCAAACTAGCAGAAAACACGGTGGTCCTCTACACCAGCGATAACGGATTTTTCCTGGGCGACGATGGCCTCTTCGACAAAAGATTCATGTATGAACCCAGCCTGCGCATCCCGCTCCTGGTCCGCGCGCCCGGCCTCGCCGCGCCCGCCTCCGTCAGTGCCCGCATGGTCATCAACACCGACTTCGCCCCTACTTTCCTGGATCTCGCCGGAATACCCATTCCAACGGATATGCAGGGTTCCTCACTGAAACCTCTCCTGACAGGAAATCCTTCTGACAATTGGCGGAAATCCATGTATTACCGTTACTATCACGACCCCGGCGATCACAACACCGCCGCCCATCTCGGGATCCGCACGGAAACGGAAAAACTGATCCACTTTTGGAAACTCGACACTTGGGAATACTACGACCTCGCCGCCGATCCCAGCGAGCAAAACAACCGCATCCAGGATCCCGCCGCCGCCCCGCGCATCGAAGCCCTGCGCACGGAACTCAAGCGACTGCAAGCCACGCTGGGCGACACCGGCCAATTCTCGGAAAGCATCCCGCCCTCCAGCGTGGATGGAATGCCCACCGGCATCAAACGACTCGGCCTCAAAACCATTGCCGAAGCCTGCGCCGCCGGCAAGGATGGCTAGCATCGGCGGATGCACGCTGCCATCATGGGCATTGGAAGGGATTGGCCACAGACAATACAAAGAACACAAAGTAAGGGTTGCTGGAAAAATTGAAGATGGGAATTTGCATCCTTCGTCCGGAGTGTGGATGAGTTGCGATAACGATAGGACAAATATAACCATGCCCCGCCGGAACACTGCTCTTTTACTATCCATTCTCCGTGCTTCTTGTCATCTCTGTGGCTGAAAATTTCCCGCACCCGTTCCGCTCATGACCCTATCGATTTTATCCACCGCCTCATTGACGGGCGCCTGGTCCTGGCCGGAGCTGACTTCCCTGCAATGGACCTTCGCGGTGTTGGCGGCGCTTTGCTGCGGGATTGCGAAGGCGGGGTTGGCGGGCGTCGGCATGATGACCGTGCTCATCATGGCGGAGATTTTTCCTGGCAAAACCTCCAGCGGGGTGGTGCTTCCCATGCTCATTTTCGCGGATGTCATGGCGGCTTTGATCTATCGTCAGCAAATCCTCTGGAGCCGCATCCGGGCGTTGTTTTTCCCCATCCTCGCCGGCATCGCGGTGGGCTGGGCCGTGCTATGGCGGCTGCCGGATGCCGCTTTCAAGCCTTTGATAGGAGCCATGGTGCTGCTCATGCTGGCCATCCACCTGTTCCGCAGCCGCGCCCCGCTGCTCACCGCCAACCTCGCCGGCTCCCCGGCCTTCACCTGGACGGGCGGGCTGCTCACCGGTCTCGCCACCATGATCGCCAATGCCGCCGGTCCCATCGCCACGGTTTACCTCCTGATTCTGGGCCTGCCGAAGAAGGAATTCGTGGCCACCATGGCATGGCTTTTCCTGTTTGTGAACCTCGTCAAGGTCCCCTTCAGCCTCCACCTCGGCCTCATCAGCGGCGGTTCCCTGACCTTGAATCTCCTCCTCATTCCCGCGGTCATCGCCGGACTCGCCATCGGCCGCGCCGCCGTCCATCGCCTCCCCCAGCGCCCTTTCCAAATCATCGTCCTGTCCCTCGCCGCCATCGCCGCCCTCCGTCTTCTCACCGTGGCGTGACGGTGCCCCGCTTCCGACTGGACTTCCAAACGGTTTGTTGGAATTCCAATCGGAAGCACGGCTCACTCGCCGGCCTCACCACGCGCGGCGGACCGGCGCATCATCGGACCGGCGCATCATCGGACACGCGAATCAATCCCCGCGGCATCAGCTCCAGGCGATTTCCGAAACGGGCACCGGCACCCCGCCCAGGGCCGCGGATTTGTCGGCGGCGAAAATCACCTGATGACTCCGCATCGCGTCCTTCATGCTGGTCAGAGGCATGTCCTCACCGGCTTCGAGGGCTTTGAAAAAGGCCGCGAACTGAGTCTGATAGGGATGGTCCGCGACGTCGCCGGAGTCGATGGGATGGATGCTCAACTCGCTCCATTTTGATTTGTTAAGCGAGGCGATTTTGTTGGTGTGGAACTTGCCGTCGAGCAGGCTGCCCTCGCTTCCCACGAGGTGCGTGTGGAAATAATAAGGTTGGAAGCAATCGATCACGCTGGCGCATTTCCCCACGCGGCCATCCTTGAATTTGATCAGGCTGGTGGTGGTGGTCGCGTATTCATAAACGCTGAAATACGGATGGCTGCTTTGCGCATTCAGGCTGGTCACGGACTCCACCTCACCCTCCATGCAGAGCAGCAGGGCGTCCATGGCGTGACAGCCGGCGGACAGCAGACTGCTCCCACCGCCATCTTTTTTGGTGTTCCACCGGTATTGACCATACCACGGGCCAACTCCATGATAATAATCGACTTCCCCGTAATGCACCCGGCCCAGCATTCCCCCGTCGATGAGGCTCTTGGTGGTGGTGAACTGGCCGCTGTAACGCACTTCAAAACACACACAGGTTTTCACCCCCGCCGCCTTGACGGCCGCTTCGACCTGGAGGCATTCCTCCCAGTTCAGGGCGATGGGTTTTTCCAAAATAAAGTGCTTCCCGGCCTGCGCGGCCTGCACGGCGAACTTCGTGTGATCCTGCGGAAAGCCGGTGATGTCCACCACTTCGAGGTCGCTTTGCGCGAAGAACTCCGCCGCGTCCGTGAAGCTGCGGATGGGATTCCCGTATTTCGCGGAAAGCTCCGCGTCGTCCAATTTACGGGAACTTAAAATCGAAGTCACCCGGCACTGGCCGGTGGCCTGAAGCGCGGGGATGTGGGCGGTCGCCGCCCAGCCGTAACCAATAATGCCGGTGTTGAAAACTTTTGCCATAATCCCGGATGATAGGCCTGGATAACCTGTCCGCGCCAGTCCGGATGCACTCCCGCCACAAGCGATTTCAGATACTTTTCCGACGTCCCGTCAAAGGCCTCCCCCACCCGACTCCAGCCCAACACCCCGCACATTCAAATCCCTAACAACCAACAACAGTCCCAGACCGGCCCGTCAGCCGGACCTTGGAGTGCTTTGACTTGTCAAAGCTTTCCCAGGCGAAGCTTGCTGAGCAGTATCTCCCTCCACATCCTCGCCCCAAAAAAATATACCCACACACCACACCCACCCACACCCACCCACCCCCACACACACAGGCACACACCAAACACCACACACCCGACGCCCACATGCCATACGCGCACACGGACCCCTCACACCTTGCCCCAACGATCGGTTCTCCCCCATGATCGAAAATATGTTCAAATTCCTGGCCCCCATCGTCCTCCTCCTGGCCTTCCCCTTCCCTGGCCATTCCCAGACCGACGCCGCCGCGCCTGCCACGGGCGATGCTCAAGCCTCCGCGCCGCCTAACATCGTGATGATCATTTCAGACGACCACGCCTGGACGGACTACGGATTCATGGGACACCCGATCGTCGCCACGCCGCATTTGGACAAGCTCGCCGCCCAGAGCCTGACATTTAAAAAAGGCTACGTCCCCTCCAGCCTTTGCTGCCCCAGCCTCGCCTCCGTCATCACCGGAAAATACCCCCACCAACACAAAATCACCGGCAACGACCCCCAGGTCGATGCCGGCGCCTCGGAAGGCCGCCCGAAACTGAAAAATCCGGCCTTCGCCGCCGGCCGCGACCGTATGAAGGCCCTCATCCGCGCCACTCCCACCCTCCCCCGCATCCTTCACGAACACGCAGGCTACGATTGCCTCCAGACCGGAAAATGGTGGCTCGGCAGCTTCGCCGACGGCGGATTCACCGAAGGCATGACCGCCGGCGATCCCTCCCATGGCGGCCGCCACGGCGATGCCGGTTTGGAAATCGGCCGCAAAGGCCTGGCCCCCATCCAGGATTTCATCCACCGCTCCACCTCCGCTAAAAAACCCTTCATGGTCTGGTATGCCCCCCTCATGCCCCACGATCCCCACACCCCGCCGGAGGAAATCCTGGCAAAATACCGCGGCAAAACCGACAGCATTCATATCGCCCGCTATCTTGCCATGGTCGAGTGGTTCGACCAAACCTGCGGCGACCTTCTCGGCATCCTCGATCAGGAAAAAATCGCCGATAACACCATCGTCGTTTACTTTGCCGACAATGGTTGGATCCAAAGTCCTGACAACTCCCGCTTTGCCCCGAAATCCAAACAATCGCCCTACGACGGCGGCCTCCGCACCCCCCTCCTCATCCGCTGGCCCGCCAAAATCAAACCTCTCCTCTCCGACCGTCCCGCCAGCACCGTCGACCTCCTCCCCACCCTCCTCCGGGCCTGCAACCTCCCCGTCCCCAACGATTGCCCCGGCATCAACCTCCTCGACCCCGTCGCCCTCGCCGCCCAGGACACCGTCCAGGGCGCCTGCTTCGACCACGACATGGTGAACCTCGACGCCCCCGCCCAAAGCCTCAAATGGCGCTGGTGCCGCCAAGGCGACTTCAAGCTCATCCTCCCCTCCCCGCGCGTCCCCGATGCCCTCCCGGAACTCTACAACCTCGCCCTCGACCCCCTGGAACTAGCAAACATTGCCGCCGGCGACCCACCCAAAGTCAAAGCCCTGATGGGTCACTTGAATACCTGGTGGACGCCGAACTGATTTGTTATCCAGCTTGAAACGCGATAGCAATCCAACCCGAACCAGTTTGAACACTATCACTTCCCGGCTACCGGCCCGTCACTCAGCGGCCAATGCGGATTTTCCGTGCGGGCGGTCTTTAAAATCTCCTCCGCGCGGGCCGCAATGTCAGGACGGTCCGCCGCGAGATCCCGGATTTCACCGGGGTCCTGGGTGACATCATAAATCTGCAAAGCAGCATCCCGCCGCTTGAGGCGGATGGCCTTCCATCGGCCATCCATCAACACCGCCTGACTGGTCCCGCCCTCATGGAATTCCCAATAAAGCCAGGGGCGCTCAACGCTGTTTGCGGTCCCGCCCAACACTGGAACGAGGCTGAGACTATCATGTTCCGGCGGCACGGCCACACCTGACAAATCCGCCGCCGTGGCCAGGAGATCACCGAAATATCCGACATGCCCGCTGGTCTGCCCAGGCGCGATACCGCCCGGCAGGCAGGCGATCAGCGGCACGCGGATCCCGCCTTCCGTGAGCTCGCGTTTGATGCCCCGGAACCCGCCCGACGCATTGAAAAACCGCGGCTGATTTCCTCCCTCCGCATGCGGGCCGTTATCGCTGCTGAATAAAATGAGCGTGTTCCGGTCCTGACCGGTTTCCCGCAGCACGTCCCTCAAACGGCCGACATAACCATCCATCCGGGTGATGCTGGCGGCCTGTCCTTTGTGCGCCTCCGACCAGGGCTCTTCCGCATACGGCCCAAAATCCGGAACCTCCGTCCCCACGCCGAGGGCGCGGTTGCGCTCGTTGTTGGCGTGCGGAACCACCAGCGACAGAAAGAGAAAAAAGGGTCGGCTGCGATCCCCGTCGCGGATGAATTTTTCCGCTTCCGCCGCGAACAGATCATCGCTGTATTCCACGCGGTTTTTCGAGTATCCGGCCCCCTCATTCCCCATGGCCACAAGGTCGTTTTTCAGCGGCACGCGGGTGCTGTCCCGCCAAAGAAAATCCGGATAGTGATTGTGCGCATGGGTCTGGTCGAGATAACCGAAGAAGGAGCCGAACCCCTGCTTCAAAGGATGCCCGGGACCGTCCGGAGCATCGCCGAGCCCCCATTTCCCTATCAATCCGGTGCGGAAGCCCGCGGTCTTCAACAGGCCAGGAACGGTGACAGTGCCGGCGGGCAAAGTCTGCGCCGCCACATTGCCTTTCCCCGCATTGCCACGGACCGGCGTGTGGCCGGTGTGCAGCCCGGTCATGAGCACCGACCGGGACGGCGCGCAAACGGTGCAGCCGGCATAAAATCGGGTGAACCGCATCCCCTCCGCCGCCATGCGGTCAAGGTGCGGCGTGCGGATTTTTTCCTGACCATAACAACCCAGCTCCCCGTAGCCCATGTCATCCGCCAGAATGAGGAGAATGCTGGGTTTTGCCGGCATCCCCGCCACGCATGGCCGCAGCGTCAGGCCCAGGGCCAACAACAACAATAGCATGGCACGGGAATTTGATAGGACAATCCACTTCATTCCTCCACCCTTGCCCCAGCCGTCCGCTCCGCAAGCCCCGCAATCACGGGCTGCCCCCCAAGTCCGCCGCGGAACTCCCGCCCCATGCCCAACCCGCGCCGGACCCACACCCGACCTCCCGCCATCCGTCCACTGAAATCCTGATCCCATATACAATTTGTCAATGTCCGTAAAGCTTATACCTTCCCTTGTCCCGCGCCCCCGCCCGCGCCCATCGCCCGCCCCCGCGCCGACAGGCCGCTCCTTTTTTCCAACCGCACCCGATCCTCCCGTCATGTCAGAAGCCGACCCCTCCCTGCCGGAATCCACGCCAGCCTCCCTCAACCCGGAGCCCAGCCCCGCCAAAGATCCCGCCGCCCCCGCCCCAGCAGCAGCATCGGAAGCTGCCTCCGCCACCACCTCCCCGCCGCCCTCCGGACCGCCCTACCAGGCGC
>JAQGPD010000044.1 GCA_028293305.1 Verrucomicrobiales bacterium
GAAACCGTTCGGCCGCAGCCGCGGGCAGCGCAGTTTTCCCAGCGAGGAACGCAGCAAGGGATCGCCGGAATGGAACCAATACCGCATCACTTGTCAGGACGGGACGCTCCGCCTGGCGGTGAATGGAAAGGAAGTCAGCGGCGGCAGCGAGTGCACCTGGCGGAAAGGTTATATCGCCCTGGAAAGTGAGGGCGGTGTCGTGGATTGGCGGAACCTCCGGATCCAGGAACTTCCCGGCACCGCCGCCACCCCGGAGCAAACCGCGCCATTGGCGGAATCCGACCTCAGTATTTACAACGGACGCAACCTCCTGGGATGGACCGCATCCACCGGACAAAGCGCTCCCACCTGGCGCGCCGGGGACTGGGAACTCACCGGAAATGGAACCTCCGGCACTCTGACCCTTGATCAAAAGCCCGGGGACTTCCGCTTCCAATTCGATGTCCGCGCCGAGGACCAATCCGCCCCTCCCGCCGCTGACGCGAATTCCGCCGCCGAAGCGAAACCCGCCAGTGATTCACCCCTGCCTGTCTTGTTGAACGGCCAGCCGCTGCCCGGAAAACTCACTGGAAAGTGGACCCGTTATATCGTGAAGCGCACCGGCACCCAGGTCGAAATTTGTCAGGAAGCCACCGGCAAGGAGGCCCCTTCCGCCAACACTTTTACGGTCCCCGCCGGCCCCTCGGAAATCTCCCTGAAGTCCGCCATCCCCGTCCGCCTGGCCAGCCTCTACCTGCGCCAATAACACTCCAGCGCGCCCACCCCCCCCGGCCCCTGAACCGCAAAATCGGAGGTAAAGCCACGGGGTCCTTCCATCGGATGCCCGTGGCACCACCTTGGACTGCGGCGACTCGTCGCCGCCTTTCCGGACGAAGCTTGCTGAGCCGATTCTTCGTTCGCCCTGACAACCTATAACATATCCCGCTAATAATCGTTAGGTTCCGCACGGATCTTTTCCGCCGTCACTGCGTGACGCGAAGGTTTTTTCCTTTGGATCCCATGGGATAAATCCCATGGCTGCCTTCCGTGACCGCTACGCGGTCAGTTACTTTCGTGGAAACGGTGAACCGCTCAATCTGACAGGTAGTGAGGTGACCACTTTGCCGAAATACCCATTTCATTGTGGAATTGGTATTACACCCCCGCGCCGAATATTCCTGCGTCCCCCCAAACTCGCCGCCCCAGGAAAATTCCCTCAATCCTCCTCACAGATTGCCCGCCTCACTGGCCGGTCCATGGGCATTGTCATCACCTGCTCCAATTTCCGCCGGCCCACGCGGTCCCGGATGTGACGCGCGCTTTGCCGGAGCCATTTCGACGCCTCCTCCTCCCGTCCCAGCATCCGTAAAACCGCCATCCCTTCCAGCCACACTTCCAGTTCCCGCGGATGCCATTCCCGCAGTCGTCGATACTCCACCGCCGCCTCCTCCAACAACCATTCCGACCGGTAATGGTGCGCCAGGCGATAACTCAAAGGCGGGCGTTCCATGCCTCCCGCGCCCAGAAAAACCCGGTCAATGAGCGCCGTCAGCGGCCAACACAAAATTTCCGCCGCTTCCTTCCGGATACAGACCGCCATCAGGATCAGGGCGCAAACCGAGAAAATCCCATATGCGGTCCTAGTCCCATAATCCTCGCTCTTCACCGCCAAGCCGAACATGTAAACACACAAAGCCCCCAATCCCGCGACGAGCGTCCATCGGAAGCCGATCAGAAATTTTTCCAGTTTCATAGGACGGAAGGTGTCTAGGGCGCTAACGAAAAAAGTGAAACCAGGGGAAGCCGGGAATGGTGCGGGATTTTAAAAACCCCGTTCACTCCGTCCTCCATCCTGACCGATTTCCGGCAAAACCGCCAGTTCGATTTTCAGGCCGGCTCTTTTTTTTCAGTCCGTCCTCCCACCAAACCGGGCTTGCCGTGCCCGTCCGTGGCGACCACTTTCCAGCATGGAAAACAGGGAGCCCCCGCCACCCCCGGCCCACCAAAATCAACCTCCGTCCGGACCGCCCCCGCGCGATCAAACCGAGCCGCAGCCTGCCCGGCTTCCACCTCCGACGCTCTCCACGCTGGCCGCCGGACCCGCTTCCGCCGCGGTATCCGCCCCCGCCCTACCCGCGCCACCCGCCCAAACCGAAGGTCCGCCCGCGGGAAATTCCACCGCGTCCAACGCTTCCAATGGCTCGGTCAGTGGCGCTGCCGCCTCCGCCACCTCCACGTTTTCCGCCCTGCGCGATCCCCGCTTCCGTTGGCTGTGGATTGCCAACGTCATATCCGGCATCGGCTCCATGATGCATGCCACCGCCGCGTCCTGGCTGCTGGTCAGCGAGGCCGGCGCGCCGACCCTCGTCACCCTTTTGCAGACCCTGACAAGTCTTCCCGTGTTTCTTTTCGCCCTCCCTGCCGGGGCTTTGGCGGACATATTGGAGAAACGCAAAGTGGTGCTCGGTGCCCAGCTCGCGGGATTCGGCGTGGCCACTTTGCTGACATTTTTGGCCCTGACAGGAAATGCCGGCGCGCCGGTTCTGCTCGGTTCCGCCTTTTTTCTGGGCATGGCCTCGGCGTTCGGGTTCCCCGCCTGGCAGGCCATGTTGCCGGAATTGGTCTCCAAACAAAACTGGCCCAGCGCCATCACGCTTGGCAGCATCGCCGTCAATCTCGCCCGATCCCTCGGGCCCATGGTCGGTGGATTGCTCATTGGACTCGCGCCGCCCGCCATCGTTTTTGGGGTCAATGCCGCGTCTTTTCTGGTGGTGGCGCTGGCAGTGAAAGCCGCCCGTCCTGACAAACCGGCCGCGGGGGGCGACTCCGAGCCTTTTTTCTCCGCCATGGCCGCCGCCGTGAGGCATATCCGTTATTCGCCAGCCATCCGCCGGGTGCTCCAGGGACAGGCTCTTTTCATTTTCATGGCCATCGCCCCCATGGCGCTTCTGCCGCTCATCGCCACGCACCTCGGATTGAGCGGAGTGGCCTACGGCGCGCTTTCCGGCATCTATGGGCTGGGCGGAATCCTGACCGCTTTTTTCCTCCTGCCCTTTCTGCGCCGGCGTTGGCCCGTGGACCGCATATTCACGGTTTCCGGCACCGCCAGTCTGCTGGCGGCGGCGGGATTGGCCCTGGTGGATTCGTTATGGGCGGTGATTCCGCTTTTGTTTTTGGCCGGCGCCTCCTGGATGGCCTCCATGTCCCAATACACCATTGTCGGGCAGGCTTCCTTTCCGCATTGGGTCCGCGCCCGCGCCTCCGCCGTCCAGCTCATGACCGCGCAGGGCGCCTTCGCCCTCGGCGCCCTGGCCTGGGGGCAGATCACCCAACACAGTTCCCTGCACACCGCCTTGGCTGTCAGCGCCATGGGCACCGCCGCCGCCCTGCTGTCCGCCCGGCGCCGGCCTTTGGAGAACTTGATGCCCTCCGACCTATCGCCGCACGCGCACGTCCCGCGTCATGAAGGGTTTTTCCGCGAACCCATGGCGGATGACGGACCGGTGCTGGTGGAGGTTTCCTATCAAATCGACAGCGGCGACGTCCCTGCCTTTCTAACCGCTATGCAGGCGCTCCGCGGCGTGCGCCTGCGGGACGGCGCTTTCCGTTGGGGGCTCTACGAGGATCTTGTCAGGCCCGGCATCCTGCATGAGGTTTTCCTGGTGGAGGACTGGGGAGCCCACCTCCGGCAGCATGCCCGCTTCACCGTCGAGAATTGGAAAATCGAGCAAGCCTGCCTCGCCTTCCACCGCGGCTCCAGCCCTCCCGCCGTCACCCATTGCCTGCGGCTGAGCCTCCGCGGCTCCGCTCCCTCCACCCGCCCGGAATCGTTATAAGCCTCAGCCCGTCCCGACTCCTGGCGAGCCCTTGCGGGACTTGGGCGCCTCGGTTCTATTGTGGGATTATGAAAGAATACCGCGCCATTTGCATGCAGGGATTGATCCCTCTCATTCTCTCCATCGGGTTGCTGGTTTTCACGGTGCTGATCCTGAAAGGCCTGCCCTTTCTTTTTCCCTTCGCCATCTTGGCCGCCATTCTCGGCTTCAAAGGATTGTTCATCGTCGACCCCAACGAAGCCCGGGTCCTGACATTTTTCGGGAAATACATCGGCACCGTCCGCGAGGGTGGTTTCTGGTTTGCCAATCCCCTGGCCGGCAAACAAAACATCTCCCTGAAGGTGAATAATTTTCAAAGCCACCAGCTCAAAGTCAACGACGCCCAAGGCAATCCCATCGAGATCGGCGCGGTCATTGTCTGGCGTGTCATCGACACCGCCAAGGCGCTTTTTGAAGTCCAGGACTATCGGCAGTTTGTCAATATCCAATGCGAAACCGCCCTCCGGCAACTCGCCAGTCACTATCCCTACGAGCCCCACACTCCTGACGAAATCGCCCTCCGCAGTCACCCCGGCGAAGTCGCCGCCAAACTCCGCATCGAAGTCCAGGAGCGCGTCCTTCTGGCCGGCATTGAAGTGATAGAAACCCAACTCAGCCACCTCGCCTACAGCCCGGAAATCGCCCAGGCCATGCTCCGCCGCCAGCAGGCCCAGGCCGTCATCGCCGCCCGCCAGATGATCGTCGACGGCGCGGTCGGCATGGTGGAAATGGCCCTGCGGAAATTGGAAAACGATGGCGTGGTCACCTTCGATCAACACAGCAAGGCCGCCCTCGTCAACAATCTCATGGTCACCCTCGTGTCCGAACAACACATCCAACCGGTGCTCTCCACCGCCCAGGTGAAAGGTTGATAGGAGTTTCTGTCCCGCCCCGCCCATCTCACGCCGCTCCAACCGGTGCCCTGAAAACAAGGCCCGGACGGCCCGTGCTGCAGGCCGCTGCCTAACGACCGGATTCTGTTTGAAATTGGATCTGGCCGATCAAGTCCCGTGGTTCAACTTGCAGTGATAGGGAAAAATCTGGAGTGCGCGCGGCTTGCCGCCGCTTTCTCCAAGCGGGCTTGCCCGCGCCGATCGGAGACGGTTCTTCAATCGCTCCCTGCGCACGACCAAACACGGCAGCAAGCTGCCTTCGGGAAAGCGGCGGCAAGCCGCACGCACTCCAAAAGCCGCACGCCCTCGAAAGCCGCAGGCGTTCCAAAGCTGCCGGTTATCGAAGTTTGTGCCGTCTCGGATCCCGTCGGGCGGCAGTATTTGTTTGCCAGATCGATCCCGGAAAGTCCGTATGGGAGTCCACACTATGAAATCCATTCTTCTCTTTTTGTTTCTCGGCCTGTCATCCTCGGGCGTGTTTGCGCAGGACGCCGCGGCCGCTCCCGGCGTGGGGCTGAAGGCTCCCGCCGGAGCCGATGTTGTTATTGACGGAACGCGTGCCACCCTGGACGCCCAATGGAAATACTGGGAAGGTCCCGCCTTCGCCTCGGCCATGCCTATCAAAT
>JAQGPD010000053.1 GCA_028293305.1 Verrucomicrobiales bacterium
CCCTCACTTGCCCACCTTCATCCGCCAAGCCGCGCCGTCGCCTGCGCCTAACTTCTACTCAACCGAAGCAAAGCCACAAAAAAACCCCGCAGGCTCGCACCTGCGGGGAAATCTTTTGGTCAGGAACCACCGTCGGCACCGCTCAGTTCGAGCGGCCGAGATAGGAGCCGTCCTCGGTCTTCACGCTGATCTTTTCACCGGGATTGATGAAAAGCGGCACGCCGACGCGGAGGCCGGTTTCCATGATGGCGTCTTTATAAACGTTGTTCGCGGAGTCGCCCTTCACCCCTTCCGGAGCCTCGGCCACCACCATCACCATCGCCGCCGGCAACTCGATCGCCGCCGGGACATCGTCCGTGAAAACCACGACGTATTTCTGACCTTCGATCAGATAATCCTTCACTTCGGAAATGATATTGTCATTCAGCGCCACGTCATCATAGGTCACCAGGTGGAGGAAATGATAGCCGCCGCTGTCCTTGTAGCTGTATTCATAGTCTTCCTTGGTCAAATTCACGCTGTCCAGGGACTCGTTCGAAGTCATGCGCAGGTTGTGCACGCGGCCGGTGCCGATGCTTTTGATGGACATCTGGACGTAGGACGCCATGCGGGGAGGCGTTTTGAGTTCCGTGCCCGTAACGAGACAGACGTCGCCATTATAACGGACGGCGTGTCCTTTGCGAAGATTGATGACCGGTGTGGATGCCATAGGGCGGCTGAGATAGACCGGGATCCCCCCCATTGCCAACCCGGATTTTCGGAAAAATCCCACCCCGCCGCCACCGCCGTCCCCGCGCCCCAACCCATGATTCAGGGATCAGGGTATCGCCGCACTTCACGCGCCGGTTTCAAAATTGAAATTTTAGCTGGAAATCCTGATGCGACCGCGATGCCGACGCCGGCCGCCAGCAAGCCGACGAGGATATCGAAGGGGCGGTGTTGCCAGACGAGGGCGATGGAGGGAAGTGTCAGGATCAGGAATAACAACAAAGGCCACCGCCAGGCTGGACGATCCCGCGAGGCGAACCACGCCGCCACGACGGGTCCGACCCCGTGGCCGCAGGGGAAAATGTTGCAGGGACGGTCGGATGCCCATAACAGAATGAAGGTCCGCGTCCACGGTTCGGCAGGCAAAGGCGGACGGCCCATCATGGTCGGGGTCAGCCACCACCAGGGCATCACCAGCAGCCAGCCGCAGGCATTCGCCAGCAGGCAGGCGCGGAACATGGCCGGAGTCCGGATGGCCACGGGCAAGCCCCACGTGACGCCCAGCAGAAAGATATAAGGCACCACAAAACCTGGCAGAAAAGGCACCCATTCCGGCATCGCCACCCGCTCGACCACGGCAGGCTGATGATGGTTCATATACATATACAGCGCCATCATCGCCCACACCATGAGGCTGTTGACCAGAAACCGGACCACCGCCTTTTCCAACAACCGGTCCAACCGGGATCCCAACGTGGCGGGGAGAGTGGAATCGGATGGCGGCATGGAGACGGGAACAGAAAAGTCGCGAGAATAACGGAAAGCCCGTCGGCCGCAATGGTTATCCGCCGAGCCCCCGCTGGAGGGATTTCCGGTGCGGAGTGGGAGATTGGAACCGGCGGAGGCAGGCTGTTGCGCGCCAATTCTATTAAGCTAATTTAAATATCAATACGGCATGAAAACATTAGAATAAACAGGGGAAGCCTTGACGGCGCGCATGGGCCGTTCCACGCTGGAGCCTACCCTGCCGCGGTCCCTCCAAGCGTGCGCAGGCCACCTTGTGAACTGACATCTGCGACTATGAATTTAAGGGATCAGCTGAAGGACATCCTGCCGGAAATCCTGCCGACCAATCCGGCTGATCCGATCAAAGGAACGGAACTCATCCGGCTGATCAAATTCAGTCTAAAACAGGAATACAGCGACGCCACGCTGCGGTATCATTTTTCGATCATGTGCTGCGATCCCGCCAGCCCCATCGCGAAGGTGGAGCAGGGTCAGGGATATTATCTGCGCCGGGTGCCGCCCGGTCTGTCCTCCGCGGGTCCGGCCACCTTGGCGCAGGCCAAGCTGGGTTTGATGTTTGAAACCACGCCGGAACTCGTGGACCGGGCCTTGGCGCGGGCCTTGAAATTCCGCGCGATTTTTGAACGCGACATGGACTTGGCCGGGAAATTCCCCTTCGTCTTCGAGTCGTCGTTCGCGCCCGGCGCGCCGTATGAAAATTTGTGGAAATGCCCGGATGCCGCAGTGCTGGACTGGGGTGGAGGCGAGCCCACGGACAATGGCCTGCACATCAGCCCGAAGCTGCTGGAACTCAAGCGCACCATGGGCGTGCCGCCCTTCACCATGGCCAGCGTGAAGCTGAAGGTCTCCGTCAGCCACGACAGCTACCGTGAGGATTTTTACCAAGCGCTCAGTCATGCCCGCTGGGGTCATTTGGGCGAGTTGGTCGTCGCCACGCCCATCCGCGATGAACAATTGGCCGAGGAACTCCGGCAGCTGGGGACCGAGTATGGACTCGGCATTCAGGTCTATAATTTGGAGGAGGAGGACCTCGATGAATTGCCACCGGGCTACATCATCCAACAAATGACGCCACGCGAATTCGAGGCCGTGCTGGCCCGCGTGAAACGTCAACGCCTGACATCTCCCAGGTCCCGCATTCTGGAGTGGGGACTCATCGAACAAGTCAGGGAAGGCAATGCGGAGTTCCAGGAACTTTTCGTTTGGGTGCAGCGCTGCCTGGAGGACGGCAAGGCCTACCGCCGCGCGGAATTCGCCCGGCTCATGGAGGAAATCCCGCCGGAAGCCTGACAAGATCCGCGTCGGCAATGCCAGCCCCATTTTTCCGGCTAGCGCAACACCGCTGCGGCGTCCGTCACCATACGGTGCTCCATTTCGGGGCCCACCATGGCGGCGGTCAGGCGCCCGGGACGGAAGATGGCGGCGGCCACGCTTTGGATCTGCGCCGGAGTCACCGCGCGGAGTTTGCGCTCCACGGCCTCCAGCTCCACAAACCGGTCATACAATAACAAACTTTCCGCCATCATGGTCATCTGATGCGAGGTGCTTTCCAAAGCCATCCTGCTGGCCGCGATGGAAAAATCCACCGCCGCGCGCAGGGCCACGGCCGTGATGGGTTTTTCCGCCAGCTTGGCCAGTTCCCGGAAGATCACCGCGAGGACTTTGTCGAATTTGTCAGGGTCCACCCCCGCATACAAATGCAGCACGCCGGTGTCCTGCAGGGCGGTGATATCGGATCCGGCATCATAACAAAGGCCGCGTTTTTCACGCAATTCCGTCCACAGCCGGGAGCTGGTGTTTTCCCCCAGAATGACATTCAGAAGACGGAGGGCCGGTTGGGTCCTATCAAGCCGGCCGGGAGCGTGGAACGCCAGCGCCAGTTGAATTTGATCGATATCCCGCGTTTCGGAAACCACCGCCGGCACGCGCCGCGATGTCGGGCGGAAGGTCCGGGTCACCGGCTTTTCATCCCGCGCGAGCCCATCCGGCAACAGGCTGGCCAGGGTGCTTTTCACTTCCTCCAGGGTGATGCGGCCGGCCACGCTGATGACGGAGTTCCCGCAGCCGAAATAACGTTTGGCATGTTTTTTCAAGGCTTCGGCCTCGATACGCTCCAGGCTTTTTTCCGTCCCGGCGATGGGTTGACCCAGGGGATGGCGCGGCCAAAGGGTCCGGCATAACAAGTCCTCGACATGCTGGCTGGGCTGCTCCCGATACATGGAAATCTCCTCCGCGATGACATCGCGCTCCTTTTGCACCACGGCGGCGTCGAATTTTGAGTTTTGATAGAGATCGGTCAGGACATCCATGAAGCCGCCGAATTTTTCGCCCGGTCCGCGCACAAAAAACGCGGTGTGGTCCTCCGAGGTGTAGGCATCCATGCTGCCGCCCGCGCTTTCGACCTCGCGGTTCAGGCGGCGCGCGGTGCGGCGCGCAGTTCCCTGGAAAACCATGTGCTCCGCGAAATGCGCCAGTCCGGGCAGGCGCGCGGGATCATGCCGTCCGCCCACGCCGGCCCAGATGCCGGCGCTGACACTTTCCATATACGGCATTTCCGCCACACACACCGGGGTGCCCGAAGGCAATTTGAATTGATGATACTTGGTCATTAAAGAAAGGAACGTCACCCATGCTCCGCCCAGGCCTGGCGGGAAGCGCGAAATTCAAAACCACTTTCCCCGCCACCATCACAGGTCCAGCGACGGCCACGCCACTGCCCCGGGATCGGGCTCCGGGCCGCTTTCAGCTCGGGCTCCCGGTTCAGCTCCGGCTCAGCAGCCGCTCCGCCAGGGCGAGGTCAGCCGGCCAGGTGATTTTGGGATTGGGGGTCTCATTGTCCACCAGCCAGACGGGGTGCCCGACTTTTTCCAGCGCGGAAACCTCGTCCGTGACCAGCGCGCCTTCGCGCAGCACGGTTTCGTAGGCTTCCCGCAGGACCGGAAGGGAAAAAACCTGGGGCGTTTCCATGATCCAGAGTCCCGCGCGGTCGACGCCGCCGCACACCTGGCCAGCGGAATCCGCCCGCTTCAAGGTTTCCGAAACCGGCCGGGCGCTGGCCGCCGCCCCGGTTTCCCGCGCGCGCTCGACACAGCGGCTGATTTGCGATCCATGAATCAAAGGGCGCGCGCCATCGTGCACCGCCACCAGGTCGCAGTCCGCGCTCACCGCCTGCAATCCCGCCCACACGGAAAAATGCCGTTCCGCTCCCCCAGGAACATAGGCTTTCAGTTTTGAAAAAGCCTCATCATCCGCCAGGCGCTGCACCACTTCCGAACGCTCCTCGGAGGCCACCACGATGATTTCATCAATGTCCGGACAGTTTTGAAATGCCCGCAAGGTATGCAGGATAACGGGACTGCCGCCCAGGGAGGCCAGCAATTTATCAAAACCCATGCGGGTCCCGGTCCCGGCGGCGACGATGATGGCGGTGGTCATGATGGAAAATTTTCTGCCGCCATCCCTCGCCCCGGTTCCCCCGCCCCGCCACGAAAAACCGCCGTCACTTCGACCTATTTCATGGCCTGCGTCCAAGCGTCTGTCCTCGCCTGCGCCTGCGCCAGCGCCTCCGTCTCAGCGCTTTCAAGGCCCGGGGGCATAGTTTGGTATCTCAAGTCGTTGTCCTGGATAGGTGGCTGGGAGTGAGTTGAGGCTCACGGGCCGGAGGCCCGTGCTCCTTTCCGGGACATCCTTTTTCAAACCCTTGGAAACCGCCCGCATCGCGATGCCGGACCATGGGCTTTACCACCCATCAAAAACCGGGCCTGTCTCTCGCCCTGGCAACATTTTTTCAAATCCTGAAATGTTCATCAAGGAATGTCGACAACCGCGCCATTTCCTGCTCCAAAGCCAGCACCCGTCCGATGTCTCCAGACATTGCGGGCGGATGATTTCCCTCCGGTTTTTCCAATGCGGCCGCGTGTTGCCCGGCTAGGACGTTCGCCACCCGCTGGGCCAGGGGTTTTCCGGTTTGCAGCTCATCAAATTGACCCAGGAGTGATTCGACCTCCACCACTTGCCGCCGGGCCTCGGCGATGCGGTCGCGCGCTTGTTCCGCCGACAGTTCGGATCCTGCCACCGCCTTGTAAGTCCGGCATTCAAACGCCCGGCACCTAACCGGTCGATCCAGGTAGAGCGCGCAGAGGGTGCCCTCGCAGAGAGCGGCGCAAGGCTGCCGGAACCATCGTTTCTTTTTGATCTTCAACCCCTTCGCCGTCAACGCCTTGGCCAGATCCCCCGGCTGCAGTTCCACCATGTCGAACAACACGCCGTTGCAACACAATCCACAATCCAGACACAGCCCGGCGGCGGCGGCGGCGGCGGCGGGGGTGGCGATGGCGGTGGCGGTGGCGGTGGCTGTGGCTGTGGCTGTGGCTGTGGCTGTGGCTGTGGAGGAGGTAGCGGGGGCGGCGGGGTCCGCAACAGGAACAGCGTTCGTTATTGTGGCGGAGGAGGGTGCAGCAGGCATGGTGGAGATCGGCGCGGAAGGATACGCGGTTCTATTGGAAATCCAACCCTCGACAAAAGCGGACGGAGCTAACAGGTCGCCGAAGGCACCTTGGACTGCGGGGACTTGTCTCCGCTTTCCGCAAGCGGGCTTGCCCGCGCCGATCGGAGATTGAATTTCAAATCGCTTCCTGCGCGTGACCGCACACGGCAGCAAGCTGCCTTCCGGAAAGCGGAGACAAGTCTCCGCAGTCCAAGGCGGCGGCCAGCCACCCGCCGGGGATTCAGTCCAATTTCTTCTGAACCTAAAACTTAATCAGACATTGCAACCAATCTAGCCCCTCGCAGGCCTCAGACCTAACCCCGCGCAGGCCTAAGACGTAATGCCTATGCCCCAAGACCTGAGACCTGAGACCTGAGACCTCTGACCCAAGACCCAAGACCTGAGACCTCTCACCCAAGACCTCAGACCACTGAATGCCGACAGCCGGCCAATAACTAATAACTAATAACTAATAACCGCCCCCCCTCACCCCTCACCCCTCAAACCGCCGGATCACCACCGACGCATTGTGCCCGCCGAAGCCGAAGCCGTTGCTGATGGCTATGTCGATTTTCGCCTCGCGGGCGGTGTGCGGGACGTAGTCGAGATCGCATTCATCATCCGGGTTCTCCAGATTGATGGTGGGATGCACGATGCCGTCGCGGATGGAGAGCACGCAGGCTGCCAGCTCGATGGCGCCGGCCGCGCCCAAAAGGTGGCCGGTCATGCTCTTGGTGGCACTGATGAGC
>JAQGPD010000027.1 GCA_028293305.1 Verrucomicrobiales bacterium
CCCTCCAATTTTCATTTTCCCATGACCTCCCCCCACACCCCTCACTCACCTTCCCCTTCCCCGATTCAGGATTCCGACCCAGCCACGCACCGCCATGCCGGAAGCAAAGGGAAATGGACCGCGTTGTTAGTGGTTCTCGGACTTGGCGTCATCCTGGCCGCCACACCTGGATTGCGGTGTGGATCCCAGTCCCTGACCGATCCCCGGAAATCGGACGCGGCGGCGGCGGCGGATCTGCGGAAACTTTTGCCGGGATGGCCGGGGAATGACTCCGCCGCCAAAGTGCCGGAGGGTGCCGAGTCCAAACTGCGCCAGCGCCTTGAAAGCCTCACCGGGAATCACACCCGGCTGGTCTGGTCCCGCGACCTGGGCCCCGCCAAGGACACGTTCGCCAATGGTGGCCAGCTCGTCCTCATGGGGCTGGACACGCGGGAAACCTCCGGCCAGCGCATGCTGGAATCCACGCCAGGGAACTACTCCCGGCCCCTTTTCACCCCCGACGGACAATCTGTTATTTACAGCCGCCGCATCTCCACCGGCGACCCCGCGACGGCCACGTGGACCTCCTCCATTTTTGTCAGGAAATGGAATAACGGCCCCGCCCTGGAGCTGAGGCCGGGCTATGCGGTGGAAGTCTGGCAGGACCCCGCGACCTCCAAAACCTGGATCTACGCTCTCACCACCATGCGCCCGGCTTTCAGTTCGAACCCCGAAGGCTATCGGTTATTCCGATTTCCCATGGAGGCTCCTGACAAAGAGGAGGTCGTCTGGGAACAAGGCATGATCAGCGGCGACAACATCCAGCTGAACCGCGCCGGCACGTTCGCCAGCGGCCTGATCCCATGGCCGAATGCCGGCACCTTCGACTTCAAATCCGGACAGTTTATCCGTTATCGGAATGGCTGCTGGCCTTCGCTCGCGCCGGATGACTCGGGATTGTTATGGGTCTTTGATGGCACTCACGAAAACCTCCGCATGTTCCTCCCCGGCATCGACGCCAACTGGCGCGTGCCCATGGGCGAGCTGGAGGGCCTCAAGGGCAAAGCCTGTTATCATCCCCGCTGGTCCAATCATCCGCGCCTCATGTGCTTCACCGGACCGCATCCTCTCAAAGTCAATGAAGGCAGCGGAAAGGTCTCCGTCCTGATCGCCCGGTTCAACGACAGCCTGACAAAATTCGAGGACTCCGTCAATCTCCACAACACCTCGGGACGGCCGGATTGTTACCCCGACCTCTGGATTTCCGGAGGCGAAACCGCCAACCTGGACCTGGCAAAAATAGGTCCAAAACGCGTCCGCGAACTCGCCGCCGCGCCACCCGCCAAACCCACCACCCTCTGGGCCGCCAAGCCGGAAGGTCTAGCCTTCGTTTGGGAACGGGCCACCAAAAACAACGCCATCCCCGGCTCCACCCGCACCTGCAGCGTGACCCCGCGGCGGTATGCGCGATTCGGAAACGAGTCCGACATGCTCATCCAGGGCGGCGTCTTTGAGATGGACCCGGACTCGGCCGCCGCCGCCAGAAAAACGTTCGCCTCCGGTCCGTGGTCGATGGAACTGGCCGTCACTCCGACCACCACCGGAAATGAGATTCCGCAGGTGATATTCCGCGCCGGACCGGATTTTGAACTGCAACAAAGCCATCATGATTTTATTGTCAGAGTAGGCGGACGGGACTGGCAGATCGGCGCCGGACTCTCCCCGGAAAACACCACCCACCTGGCCATGGGCGGCAGCGGTAAAGCCGGCGAACTCCCGCTCGCCTGGATCAACGGCCAATCCCAGGACATCCGTCCGGTGGAGGTGGAAATGCGCCGGGCGCTCGCTCCATCGGATTCTCCGGAAGTCCAATTCGGGGCCCGCGCCGGCAACACTTCCGCCTGGACCGGTCGACTGGAATGCATCGCCATCAACGCCCGTCCCTTCGACCCCGCTTTGGCCGCCGCCCACGCGGCATGGTGGAAAGAGACCCTGACCCATCGCGTGCCGCCCCGCCGCACGGTGGTCCGCGCCAGACTTCTGGAGGCCAGCACCCGCGCGACACCGGACAGCATCGGCGCCTACAACCGGGCTTGGACCTCGGCGCTCTATCAAAAAACCTCATTGGTGTCCGGCCCGGATCCCGGCGAAAAATTCGGCGTCGCCCACTGGACTATCATGGACAAAACGCCCTTGGATGGCCCACCCGGAAAACCCGGCGATGAACGGGAGCTGCTGTTGGAATCCATGACCGACCACCCGGAGATGGAATCCGAATTCGGCACTGACGAAATCCTCGCACCGGACCAACCGGTTTTCCTGGACGTCGCCCCGCTTTGATAGCCGACGGGCGACGGTCCGCACGGGAACGACAACCCGCTTCCGTTAGCTACGGCTGAATTTGTTTTTCAGCCACGCTCCGATGGCGATCACCGGGATGATGAGAAGTTTTCCGAATTTCGCCAAAATCACGAGGAAGCCGCCCTTGGCCAGCAGTTTGGCGGCGACGGCGCCGCCGACCACCAATCCGGCCAGGGTGTAGTCCGCCTTTTTGTCAGTGGACTTGTCATACTCCGCGTAGGTATGACCGCTGTTGAAGGTGACCAGGCCCACGATTTCCGGGGTCAGGGCGTCGATTTCCTGTTTTTGTTCGGAGCTGGCGACGGCGTTCATGGAGAGCACGCCCCGGCGGCCGAGGACGCGGACGTCATAGTTCAAACTGGCGACCGGGCCGCCCACTTCGAATTCCTTGGCCCAATACAACACTTTCTTCTCCTTGTCATAACGGGGAGGCAGGGCCCAGCCGGTTAGGAGCATTTTGCCATAACCGGCGGCTTCACGGCGCTTGCTGGCCTCGGCACTGGATTTTTTCAAGGTCTTCAAAAGGTCATCGTAATCGATATCATCCGCGTCCTCGTCGGAGACATAACCATCGTCCTCGAACTGCACGATGATCGCCCAGGAGTGGTCGTCCGTGACGTCCTGGCCGCGCGGGATGACGATGCCTTCGATATCGCTGGCGGAGCCGGGAGGATTTCCCCAAAGCTCTTCGATGACCACTTTCCCATCCTTTTGGCCGAGGAATGTGTAGCCTTCCGGCAAGGTGAGTTTGGCGCGTCCCGCCTGGAGTTTGACTTCGCCGGTCTCGTATTTGAAAGCGGAGACTTTGGCCACCAGCGCTTTGGTGGCGGGGTCCATTTCAGGAGCATCGGCGGCAGGCTTATCGGCGTCTGAACCCGTGGATTCAACGCTTTCCACCGGGGCCGCCGCTGAGGAACCCTGCGCCTGGACGGCTAGGGTCATGGATAAAAGGACGGCGGCGCAGGACAGAGCTTTCATGGTGGCCTAGCAACCGTTCCCGGGCGTGATTGTCAAGACCGGACTCATGTGATTTTCACGTGATTTCCGTGATTTCCCACCATGGGAAAGGAATCGCTGGCCGCTTGCCCGCTGGGTCGGAGGATTCTAATAAGGCGCGTGACCGACGACGCCGCATCCAGCTTTCCGCATTCATTTCCGCATTCAACTTCGCCTCCTGAATCCGCCTCCGAATCCGCCATCATCGGCGCTCGTGCGGACTCCGGTGTTCCCACTGGCACATGTCCCGCCCGCACCTGGGTGGAGATTGATTTGGAGGCCGTCCGCCATAATTGCCGGGCCGCGCAAGCCTGTCTGGGCACGGACGTCCCGGGGGTGCTGGCGGTTGTGAAGGCGGATGGCTATGGCCTGGGCATGGTGCGCATGGCGAAGGCGATGCGGGATCTTGTCAGGGCATTCGCCGTGGCCAATGTCACCGAAGCCATGGCACTCCGGGCGGCGGGGATCAGCGGACCTATATACATCCTGGGTCCGGCGCTCCCGGGAGAATGGGCATCAGTGGCGGATGGCGGATTTTGCGCCGCCGTTTCCAGCATGGCGGAGGCCACGGGTTATGCGCTCGTGGCGGAAAAACGGGCACAGCCTCTGCCGGTGCATGTGGTCGTGGACACCGGGATGGGCCGCATCGGGTGCCTGCCGGAGGAGGCCCCGGGGCTTTTGAAATATGTGATGGAGAATCCATGGTTGGAGCTGGACAGCGTGGCCTCGCACTATCCAAGCGCGGACGATGACGAAACCTTCACGCGGGCGCAGGCGGGCCAATTCGAGGGCATGCTCCTGGCGTGGCGCGCGCAGGGACTCGTGCCCGCCGCCCAGCAGCTGGCCAACAGCGCCGGCCTGACAGGATACCCGGTCCCGACCGGGGCCTGGGCCCGCGCGGGGTTGATGCTGTATGGAGTTTCCCCGCTTCCGCGCGAGCAGCACCGGTTGCGGCGTGTGGTGTCCTGGAAGGCTGCCGTGACGCTGGTGAAACACCTCCCGGCGGACCACGGGGTCAGTTATGGCCGGACTTTTCTAACAACACGTCCGACGGTGCTGGCGGTGCTGGGGCTGGGCTACGCGGACGGTTATCCGCGGCAGGCTTCCGGCCAGGGCGCGCAGGTTCTTTTGTCAGGACACCGCTGTCCCGTGCTGGGTCGGGTGACCATGGATCAGATCATGGTGGATGCCACCGACCTCCCGGATCCCCCCTCGCCCGGGGATGAGGCCGTGCTGGTGGGCATCCAGGGTGACGCGGAAATCACCGCCGTGGAACTGGCGGGCTGGGGTGGGACCATCGCCTGGGATCTTTTCACCGGACTTGGAGCGCGCGTGAAGAAATGTTATATCGGTTCCACGGATACCACGGATCCCACGGATCCTACTCCGCCTGCTTTGCGCGCATAGCCCAAACTAACCGCTAGTCCAGATTCATTCCACGTTCCAGTTCCTCGTCCATATCCCGCTTTTTGGGACGGGGTTGTTTTTCGTAAGGAACGATTTTGAGCTGCTCGAATTTCACATAACCAATCTGCAGGTCCTCATTTTTGACACGCGCCCAGCCATCGCCGGCGGTGGGGTCCAGCAGCTGGACCACGTGACCGCGCAGCAGAAAACGGTTGGGCAGGACGTCCGTGAAATTGGGGACATTGAAAAAGAAGCCGTTCATATTCCCCTTCAGTTTGTAGTAGCCGCCAATCTGCGCGTCGGGCGCGGGATCGCCCAGCCGGGAAAGCTCGCGGGATTCCGAAGTGCTCTTTTTCTTCGTTTTGGAGGACCGGCAGGATGGCAGACCCAGGAGCAGCAGGGTGAGCAGGGGAAACAGGAACAGGGATTTCATGGGCTTAAGAAATGAGGCGGACGGCAGTCATACCATCTTTTCCCGGATTGTCACGCCTGGCGCGCGGGTGTAGGACAAAGAAATGAATTGGAAAAATTGGCTTCGGTTTGACGCGGGCCGTGTGAAATACATGGCTTTCGAATGGTGGATCATGCGGGCGGTGCTCGCCTGCTTCGCGGTCCAGGCCACGCCCGCCGGCCTTCCCTATCACAGTCAGCCATCCCCGGTGGGCATCGCGAAATTTGTCGATCTGACCTGGCTGGGCGATCCCGGCACGGGCACTTGGATGGCGCCGACGCTCCTGATTTTGGCCGCGCTTTTGGCTTTCGGAATCGCTCCCCTGATCGGCGCGACGGGACTTTTCATCCTCCACACCGCCGTGGGCACCTATGCGAACAGTCAGGGCGGCGGCGGCGGATCGCACCACACCACGAATTTGATAGGACTCATGCTGCTGGGGCAAATCCTGGCATGCCTTTACCGACAGTTCGGTGCGCTGCGCCGGGCGGGTCTTCGTGGATTGCCGGCATTGTGGTTGGAGGATTGGGCTTGGCTGCGGCATCTGGCGCGGCATCCATCCGCCGCATTCCGCCGCGCCTCGCAGTCCGTGGAGGCGGATGCCGAGAACTTCCGTTCGCTCCAGATTTTCACCATCCTCCAACTGATGGCCATGTCCTACGTGGTCTCCGGCGTTTCAAAAATCTGGCGTTCGGACGGTGCTTGGCTGGCGGAGGTCCGACGGCTTCCACTGCAATTTGAAAAGAACCGGCTGAACGAGTTTCACGATACGCTCATCCTCCCTCCGCAGACCTCCGCGGATGCC
>JAQGPD010000093.1 GCA_028293305.1 Verrucomicrobiales bacterium
CCGGCTGACCGGCGTGGAGGCGCCCCCGGCGGCAATGGGTGCTGACAATTCATCGATGAGCGCCATAACATGTGGCGTGGACATGGCGGACTGTCTCAGCACATCCAGCCGGTCCACCCAGGTCTGCCAGAAATTCGGGTCGCGGAACATTTCGTTATACCATTTGTAGTGGAAAAAATCCGTCCCGAAATCCCCGCCGGAATTGGCGGCTGTCCAGAAGTTAGGCCCATTCTCGCGGCCATCGGTGGATCCCATCGAACGGTCGAAATCCCACAGCGGTCCCGCGGTCCATTTTCCAAACCTCGGCTTGTGCCAGTAGGCGCTGAGACGCAGGGCATCCAGGTTCCTTGCCGCCGTATTGAAAATGTGGTGATCCACCGTCGGCTCCACGTCGACGTAGCGCGCATAACCCAAGGCCGGATCCATGAAATTCGCGGCATTCATCGAGGCCCACATGGCGTTCAGATCGGCGGTCACCCATGCCTTTTGCGCGGCGTTCACCACCTGGTCGGGTCGCGGACTGGTCTCCTTCGGATCCACCCAAACCAGGCCCACCGTGCCCGCGCCATTGGTGTAGCCGCCGGCCGCGATGCCGGTGTCCGTGCCGGTGCGGTCGATCTTCAAAAGATACCCGCCCTGGATCGTCGGAACCGTGGTGTCGGCAGGTGTTAGTTTCTCGACATCGACGCGATTGTTCCCGCGTTTGACCCGCTCCTGCAGGCTGTAGATTCCGAAAAAATCCGAGCTGGAAACCGCGCCGTTGATCACTCCGTCGGTGGTGCTGTGAAAATGCTCCACATAATGCGTGCGGGGCGCATAACGACCGGCGTCATTGCTGATGCGATAAATCAAATCGTTATGCAAAAGGCTGCGGTCGAACTCGAACGGCGCATGCAGCACCCAGTCGGAATCGGACGGCATATCCAGCAGCGGAAGGTCGCGGTCAGCATTCGCCTCATCCCACATTTCCAGCGTGATCGAGTGCTTCGCCGCCCCGGCCGTGCTGGAGCCGCGGCGCTCCACGGAGACCGGCGAGGCTACGTCCGGAAGGTTGGTTAGCCGGGCGAGATTGTCAGGGCCTTTCGGTTCGAAAAGCATAAGATTCGCGGACACCGGCACATCATTCGGCAGCGATCCGGAGCCGAAGGTATGTGTCAGGACGATGGGCAGTGGCGACGTGAACGCGGCGGCGGCGGGATCGATGAGGAAAAAAGTTTCACTGATCACGGGCCCATCCGGCCGGCCAGGTTCGAAAGCCCGCGCCCGGATCCGAGTGGTGGTGGTGATGGGGATGGGTCCGGTGTATTGGGTCGCCGCCGACGTGGGCACCGCCCGGGTGGTGGTGTAGCGGATCACCGCGGTGGGCGAAACGGTGGACAATGTCAGGCTCAGCGGCGCTGCGGCGGTGAAGGTGCGGCTTGTCAGGGAAAAGCGCACCGCCTCGGCCGGGGCCGTGTTGCTCACATTTGCCGCCCCCGGCGTCGGGACGGGAAAAAAGGCCGTGGCGGACGCGGGATCCGTGCCCAGCAATCCATAGGAAACATCCGCGCTTTGGGCGGGAAAGGCGGGATCGAAGGACGAGGCCGCCACCATGGATCCAGGCGGGAAAAGTCCCAAAAATTCCCCGCCCGCGCCCAGGCTGAAATTGGTGTGCAGCGGCGATCCGGCCACGGCGCGATCCTTCCCACTGGTAAACACAACCATATACGCGCCGGGCTGCAACGTCACCGCTGGAAAAGTCCATTTGGTGGGGCGGCCAGCGTCGTCCGTCAGGGTCCAGCCTGACAAATCGATGCCCGCCGCGTCGGGATTGAAAATTTCGACCCAGTCCGGCAGGGCGCCGTCCTCATCCTTCAAGCCGGAGGCATTGGAGGCCATCAATTCAGTGAGGAACGGAGCCGCTTGGGCAGGAAAGGCGAACCAGGCGGCGCACGCGCCGAGGGCGCACCGCAAAAAACAACGGTAGGACATAGTCAACACAGGGGGTTTTGGGGGGTGGGCCACGGTTTGTTTCCGCAGCTTCCCCCGTTCAGTGCAACTAGCATACCGGATCACGCGGCATCTTGATATTTCTTTCCATGTGTTTCAGAAAAAGCTATATTAATCTTATTCTCATCTATTCTCATCTCTTTTTATACTATCAACGTGCCGCCGATGATATTCCGTGACATCCCCAAGGTTCTGCGCCTCTGTGCGCGGTGAACTTTCCGACATTTCTGAAGCGCCTCCCGGTTCTCCTTTTTCTGCTCCCCGCCCCCCTCCGCGCAGGCGTGCCGGACCTCACCGCCGCCATGGAATCCGCCGCGCCCGGCCTGGCGCTGCGGGGCACGGTTTTCGCCGTGGAGACCGTCAATGGCCGAACGGAATTTCCAGTCTGGCATTATAAAAACAACCCGGACGCCACGGACTTCTGGCCGGCCAGCACGATTAAAATCTTCGCCGCCATCTCCGCCATGGAGCGCCTCCACGCGCTGGGCCTGCCTTTGGAATCCACCCTGGCATTTGAGCATCGCGCCGAGGGCGGACCGTGGGTTTTGGACTGCGCCCGCAGCATGCCGGAAATGCTGAGCGAGGTGTGGCGGCGATCCTCGAATGAGGACTACACGCTGCTGCTCCGTTTCAATGGCATCGACTATCTGAACAGCCGTTTCCTGATCCCGGAGCGCGGTTTCACCCACAGCGCGCTGATGCGGGGCTATTGGATCCCGCGGCCGATTGTTTATAAAAAGGAGGAGCGCCAACGCATCTCCATCCGGGCTCAGGATGGCGGGATGGATTTTGTCGAACACGCCTGGAGTGGCCGCTCGTGGTCGGCGGAACGCGGGGCCACGGTCATTGATTCCGCCACCGGAAACATGGCCAGCACCCTCGACCTGGCGAATTGCCTGCGCCGTCTGGTGTTCCATGATCTGGTCCCGGAGTCCGAGCGCTATCAAATCAGCCCCGCCATGACGGAGTTCCTCCTTCATGGCGGAAACGGCTTCATCGGGCTCGACACCAAGGACCCGGAAAGCGGTCCGCACGCGTGGAATGCCGGGAAGGATCTCTTCCCCAAAGCGGTTTACTATCACAAAGTCGGACTGATCAGCAACGAGGTCCTGGAACTGGCGGCCGTGGATGACCGCGCCCAATCCGGCAAGGCCTGGGTCTTTTGCCTGCGCGCGGGCACCGGCCAGAAACAAGTCATGGAAACCATGTGCCGCGCTGTCCTGACAGAGCTGAAAAAGCAGATTCCCTGACAATATTCTGCTTTGTCAGGACTCCGCCCGTCTCAGTCCTTCCGGCGCCAACGGGCCATGAAAAATCCGTCCCAACCGGTCTCCGCCGGAGAGATGGAATGCTGCTCCTCCAACTCGAATTCCGGATGCGCTCCGCTGAACCACGAGACCTGCCCGGCGTTTTCGCAGGGTAGGATCGAGCAGGTGGCGTAAATCAATTTCCCGCCTGGCCGGACCAGGGGAGCGCAGCGTTCCAGCACCTCGCGTTGGACGCGGCAATTTTCCGCGACGGACGCTTCATCGATGCGGTATTTCAAATCCGCCTGCCGCCGCAGCGTGCCGGAACCGGAGCAGGGCGCGTCCACCAGCACCCGGTCCGCCAAGGCGCGATTTTTTGTCAGGACCGCGTCATCGATCAAAGCCGTCCGCACCTTCACCGTTGCGCGCGCCGCCCGGTGTTTCAAGGTTTCCAGCTTCCGCTCCTGCACATCCATCGCCAACAAATCCCCCTGCCCCTCCATCAGCGCCGCCAGATGCAGGGTCTTCCCGCCGGCACCCGCGCAGGCATCCACGACCCGCATGCCCGGCGCCACCTGACAAAACGGCGCCACCTGCTGCGAGCCGGCATCCTGGATTTCAAACAACCCGCTCTCGCGCATCTGGGCCGACACGGATTTTCCGGCGGCCAATTTCAATCCCAACGCGCAGCCCGGCACCGGCTCCACCGCCACGCCGCCGGCCTCCAGTGCGGCGATCACGGAACTCAGATTCCCGCGACGCGGATTCACCCGCAAATACACCGGCGCCGCATGGTCCATGGCCGCCAGCTCCACCTCCCAACCGGCCCCAAGCTCCTGCCGGCCCAACGCATCAAAGGCATCCGAAGTGGAAAACCGAACCGCCGCCGGCATCGCCTCCAGCTCCGCCCCGCGCCCGATCCTGACAGATTCCGCAACCTCGTCCCAGGCCGCCCATTCCGGCCTCGCATAGCCCTGCGTCCCCCACCAAAAACCGCAGACCGACCACCATTCCGCCGATCCCGCCAGGACTTCCAGACGCCGCTTCCGCCGGATGATTTCATAAACGGTTTCCGCCACGAACGCCCGGTCGCGACGTCCCCATTTCGGATTGGCCCCCAGCACCCGGCCCACCGCGCGGTCCGCCACCATGCCGTCCTCGAAAACAGATTTCAAAATCCCCACGGCCGCCTCCGCCAATATCCTGTGCAACTTTTTTTCCATCCCGCATCGGACCGTCTTCCCCCGACTTCCGCAAGGGTTGGCATCGCCGGTGCTGTTTTAATTTTGAACCGTCCCGCCGGGCAAAAAATATCATGTCAGGCCCCGCCCCCGCCGCGCCCCGCTGAAATAATGACCAGCACTCCGCCGTTTTCTGCCTGCCTCCGGCTCCTTTATGATATTGTCCCGCCCTCCCCTGCTCCTCCAGGCCCTCGCGCTGTCGCTCCTGCCCGCCTCCCTGCTGCCTGCGGAGGACCTGCCGCTCATCACCATCCGCACCCCGGCGGCCCAGATGAAATACGACAAGTCCGTCATCACTGCCACTCCCGGAAGCCAGGTCCGGCTGATCTTTGAAAACCTGGACGAAATGCCTCACAACTTCGTGCTTTGCCAGCCGCTTCCTGACAAAAACGACAAAGGCATGGAAGTCGCCGTGCTCGCCTGGCAGATGGGCGCGCAGGGCATGCACAAGGGCTGGATCCCGGACTCCCCGCGCATCCTCGCCCACACCGGCCTCGTGCCCGCCCATGGCAAGGAGGAGCTCGTTCTGAAAATTCCGGATCAGCCCGGAACCTATCCGTATGTCTGCACCTTCCCCGGCCACGCCATGGCCATGAACGGCGAGCTGCGCGTGCTCCAGGACGGACCGAAATTCTCCAATCTGGACTACAAGCTCTACCTGGGGGAATTCAAAACCCTACCTGATTTTTCCACCCTCACCCCGCACCGCACC
>JAQGPD010000097.1 GCA_028293305.1 Verrucomicrobiales bacterium
GAGTTCGGTCACAGGCGGATTTGTTATTGATTCAGTTGGGAAAAGGACCTGCCGGATTCAGCGGACGCCGGCGAGGGTGTGCGGTTTCGCGGCATCGAATTTGAAAAGCCGGGCGGCCTCCTCCAGCAAGAAGTCGGCCCGCATGAAGGGCTCATAACCGCTATGCTGCCAGCGGATGCGGCCGGCGGCGTCCACGAGCACCGTGGTGTGCAGGGGCTGATTTTCAAAATCGTCCCAGGCATCCAGCGCCTTGAAAGCCGAGCCATCGGCGCCGCTGTAAGTTGGATAGGCCGGGGATTTCACCAGGTCCTCCGGCTTGTCCACGGTCACCACCACGACCGGCAATCCGGCGGTGGAAAATGCGGACGCCTTGTCGCCGAATGCTTTCAATTGTTCATTGCAGTGACCGCAGGATCCACCCAGCACAAACAAGGCCACATAAGGGCGGCCCGCCAGATCGCGGTGCCCCGCCGGCGTTCCCGCGGCGGACACGGCGGTCCATTCCGGCGCCATCCAACCCTGCCAGGTCTGCGGGCCCAGCGTGTCCAGGGCCGGGCGCTCGCCGATGTCCGTGGGCACCGGCGCCGCGATGCGCCAGTCGCCCGCGACACCCGCCGCGGCGGCCACGGGAGCGAGCCTGACAAGCAGCGGGCTGTCCAGATCCGCGGAGGAGGCCAGGCCGCGCAGTTTTTCAAATTCCTTCACGGCATCCGCCTGACGTCCTGACTGCCACAGGGCATGTGTCAGGAGGGCCTGCGGCTGCACCTGGTCATCCCCGCGGTTCGCATAGCCTGTGGCCAGCTTCACCGCCTTGTCAAAATCCGCCAGTTCCAAACGCATCGCGACCAACCGCTGATCATGGATACCTTTCAGATTTTCCAAAGCGGCGCGGGCTTCGGCGGTGCGGCCCGCCGCCAGATCCGACAGGATTTTCAATTCCGTCAGGGCCGGCTCCAACACATCCAGTTTGGCGGTGAAAGGGGTCAGGGCCGCGGCCATGGCCTGTTGCAGCGCCTCGCCGTTTTTCTTTTCATCGCGGGCCTTGCGCTCCGCCGCGTCCACCGCCGCGGCGCGTTCGGCGCGGAGATCTCCTATCATCTTTTCAATCTCACGCATCCGCCCTTCCCCGCCCGCCACGTCGCCGGTCCGGAACGCGGCGATGCCCAGCAGTTGGGTGCGTTTCCAGCTATCCGTGAAATCCTGCGCCGCCGCCAGCCACGGCGTGTCCGCCAATTCCAAAGCCAGGTCCCACCGTTCCCACATCAGCAGGGTGTCGCGCAGCCGGTTGGTGCCGTGTTCCCAGGCGCTTTTCTCCCCATTCAGTTTCTGGTCAGGCTGATCCGAAACCTTGGCGGACCGCGGGATGCGCGGCATGGCGATGAGGTTCATGGAAATGGTCAGGGCGTCATGCACCCGGCCCAGATTGTTGAGATTCCTAACCAGCCACTCACTGTTATGCGCGAAGTTATGGATCTGGTCCGGCATGGTGTGCGAACGGATCATCTGCGCATGATCCACGCGCGCCGCCGCCTCCTGCTGCCAGGCCGCGTCCGCCCAGCGGTCCAGCCCGGAATAAATATGTCCCGGCATATGCCACATGTGCGCAATGCCCGGCGCGGATGGACCGCACATGGCCGCCGCTTTCAGCGCGCGTGCGGTCTTGTCGCCATCCCAGAGATGAATCAGATAGTGATGCGCGGGATGCATCGGATTTTTTGCCAGGATGCCCTGCCCCACGCTGTCCATCGCGAAGTGGCTGGCCGCCTCCAGCCCCAGCACCGATCCCTTCCCCCATTGCAGACCCAACACAAAAGCCCGCGCCTCCAGGTCTTCCGGATCATCCATCGCCAGGTTTTCCAGATCGCTCAAAAACTGCCGGGTGGCCTTCTTCGTTTCCTCCGCATTCGCCTGGGGTTGCAGGTATTTTTGGGTTGCGGAAATCCAGGCCTTCTCGCGCGGCGTCAGCGCCTCCAGCTCCGGCCCCGCGGCTTTTGTCAGGAAGGCACGCGCGCGCTCCGTATTATCCAGGCAGGACATGGCCAGACCCCAATGCCCCATGGTGCACGCCGGGTCCAGTTTCAGCACCATGCGGAAGGAGCGCTCCGCCTCCCAATACCAAAATCCATGCAGCTGACCCACCCCTTGGTTGAACCACGCCTGCGCTTCCGGCACCTTGGTGGAAACGGGAAAATTCACCGCCCCCATGCCTCCCATCAGCGGCCCCATGCGGCGCGGACCCTCACTGAACATTTCCCCATGCAGCGAGTGCCCCGGCTCCGGCCGCGCGGCGGTGTCCTGCGCGGCGGATGGCATCGCCGACGACAGCAGCGCGATCAGGGGACAGCAAAGTAAAAACAGAGTGGGTCGCATGGCCATAGGAATAGGCCTGGAAATACGCCTCCGCGAGGGCTTTCCTCCCACCCCCGGCCCGTTTCCCCCTGATAAATCACCTCCCGGTGCCCGGTATAGAAAATCATGATCCGATTCCTGCGGTCAATCCTCCTTTTCAGCCTCCTGCTGTCCTCCCGCGCGCTTGCGGATGCCCCGCGTGGTTCCTTTTTCCAAGGGAAAGGCCTCAGCGTGCAGCTGGTCTCCGATATGAAAACCGTGTCCCCCGGCGGCACCTTCCAGCTGGGCCTGTGGCTGCGGCATCAGCCCGGCTACCACACTTATTGGCAAAATCCCGGCCTCGCCGGCGTCCCCACCAGGCTCGTCCCCCCCCCCCCCCCCCGCGTAACCGCCCGTGCCCACGGTTAACCGCCGCCAGACAAAGTCAAAA
>JAQGPD010000103.1 GCA_028293305.1 Verrucomicrobiales bacterium
CCGTCCCACCAGGCCGTGTTGGCCCCGGCGGTGAAGGGGGTTTCGCTGTCAAGATTGCGCACTCTATGGTTGGCTTGATCCTCGATCACCAGCGTCACCAGACCGGCCTCCGGCTGATTGAAATGGATTGGAATGGGCGGCGGCTCCCCGTCCGGTTTGGGCAGGATCACGCTGGTGGCCGGGGCGTCCCGCAGAGGTGTCAGGGCCATGCACTCGCCTAGCCAGACCCGGCGGCCGTCCTGGTCCTTTCCAGTCAGGTGCGAGTGTTTCAAAACAGGACCCAGAGTGATCCTGAGCCGGATGGCGCGCGTGGTGACCGGGCCGGCGAAGGGCAGCCATTGCGGCCCCAGCGCGAGTGGATAGAGCGGGTCCAGGCCCTGGGCGGTTTTCACGGTCTGCCACTCCGACTCCGGGGCGGTTCTGAAATCGGCATCGGCTTTTCCGGTGAAGGCGGAAACGGTGACATTTTGAAATCCGGTCCACAGCAGGCAGAGCCCGTTCAGCTCCACGGCACGCGGCCAGTCGAGTGTCAGGATTTCGGGATTGGTTTCCGAAATGGGCAGGGCCGCGCCGTTTTCCCCATTGTCCCAGACGTCCCACATTCCGTTATTGGACTCGTCCGCCAGCTTTGCGGAAACGTCAGGGCGGGCCCGGCTGGTGGCCTGGCCCTGGGAAGCGGCATTGCCGAGCCGGTCTTTCAAAATCCACGCCCCGCCTAGAAATCCCGCCGCCGTTTTGTCGCCGGGCCGCGGGGTGTGGGAGAACCGCAGGGCCCGGGTCGTGGTGCCGGGCGGGAGCGTCCAAAGACCATAATTGTCCGTGACCACCTCCTCGGTGGAGGCGGCGGCGATTCCGTCAGGATTTCCAGCCGATGGGGACCGGGTGGCGGATGCGGCGGCATTTTCCGGTTCGGCCAAAACGCGGACGGCGGGCAGCCACTGCGATTCATCCGCGGGATTGCCGGGGTATTCGGCTCCGGGTTTCAAAACGCTGAGCTTGCCCCCGCCACCCACCAGCACGCTTCCGGCCTGGATGGATTCGCGCAGGCCGATTTTCAAATGCCTGACGCCCATGCTGCGGCTGTCCCCAAACGCGACCCCGCCATAACGGATCGTCGAGGAGGACGTCCACACCACCGACTGCGGATCCTTTTCCAGCCTGGATTCCTTCCCATCCACCCATTCCGTGAACGCCTCCGGATCCAACTGCGCCGGGGTGGCGGCGCTTTGGAAAACCGTGCCTCCGGTCTGCCTTTCCCCGTCCTGGGCGAAGGTCGACGGTGCTGCGCCCAGAGCGGTCACCGCCATTCCAAAAGCCGCGATCAGCCCCAGCCCACGCCTGTGAGGCAGCCCGCGCCCGGCGGTCTCCGGCACTAGCGGCGTGGTCCGGTCACGGCGGTGGAAATTGCGGGACTGGATAGTGTGGGGGGAGGAAAGGTTCATGGAAGGGCTGATCTTGATCGCAAAGGGAGCGTCCGCGTGGCAGGGCTGCGGCAGGCCCTTCAAACCCCCTGGGAACGGCCGACCTTTCAGCGGTCAGGCGCCGCTTTGCCGGACCCGGACCTGAGACGAAGCACGGAAAGCACTTTCGGGACGGAAATAAATGATTTACAAACCCGGAACGGTTTTAGGAGCGCTTGGCATCGGGCGCGCTGACCGGCGAAGGATTATGGGAAGCCTGCGATTTTCTCTGGATTTCTGAAAAACGCGGGACACACTCGCCGTTCACCTCCTTTCATCCCCCTTTTTCAATCATGGCCACGGAAACAACCACCTCCTCCACTCCCTCCGATACCAGCGTCAGCGTTTGCCGCCCCTGCTGCTCGGAGAAAACCCTGGCCTATCTCGTCATGCGGGTGCTCCTGGGCCTCATGCTCCTCCTTGCCGGCGCGGAAAAATTCAAAAGTTCCGATTCTCCTTATTTCTACTCCTTTAAAAACTGGCACGATGACGTCGATGCCAAATCCGGCGAAGTCATCAAAGCCGGCCGCTGGTTGCCCATCGTGAAGGTGATTTTTGAGTCCGGCGGCCTCAACAACCCCGAAGTCTTCCAGTTCGGCACCTTCCTCGACACCAAGAAAGCGGACGGCTCCATCCAGAAAGGCGGCGAGCGCATTTCGAACTTCGTTTCGCACCTGTTCCGCATTTATGGTCAAGGACTTCCCTACGCCATGATGATCGCCGGAGCCATGATCCTCTTCGGTTTCCTGAACCGCATCGGCCTCTTCCTCGGCGGCGGCATCTGGATGTCCCTTGCGGCCGGACAGATGATTTTGCCTGACAATGCGACCGTTTTCATGCTCTCGCAGTATACCCTAATGGTCGTGGTCGCCCTCGCCCTCGTGAAGTATAACCGCTTCGCCATCACCCGATTCTAAAACCCGGTCCATCGGCGTCCGCTGCGCCGTATTTCCTTCCGGCGGGGAATGTCTCCGCCGGAAACCACCACTCTGACTGACGAAATGAAACCTAACGTCCCAGCCTCCGGAACGCCCGACCTCACCCGTCGGAAATTCCTCCGCAACACCGCCGCCACCGGCGTCGCCCTCAGCTACACCAAACTCGCCGCCCACGCCGCGTCCTCCGTCCCGCCATCCGATCAACTCATCGTGGCCCTTGTCGGCTGCGGATCCCAGGGCGGCATTCTCAAGGGCGCCTCACTCCGCATCCCCGGCATCAAATTTGTCGCCGTCTGCGACCTCTGGGACAAAAAAGCCATCACCATGGCCCGCGCCATCGGCGGCGATGTGAAGCCCTACCAGAACATGGACGACATGTTCAAGGCCCACCCGGAAATCCAGTGCGTCCTCATCGCCACACCGGACTGGCTCCACGCTCCATACAGCCGCAAGGCCCTTGAAGCAGGCAAAGCGGTATATTGTGAGAAAATGATGTCGAATTCCCTGGAAGCCGCCGCCGACATGGTGCGCGCCCAGCGCGAAACCGGGCATCTTCTCCAGATCGGCCACCAACGCCGCAGCAGCCCGCGCTATCAATTCGTCCGCAACCGCCTGCTCCGCGAAAAGAATCTCATCGGCCGCGTCACCCACCTTTACGGACAGTGGAACCGCTCCGTGAAAATGCCCTTCGAAGTCAAAG
>JAQGPD010000137.1 GCA_028293305.1 Verrucomicrobiales bacterium
CAGCAAGGGCCAGCCTCCCGGGGACGCCGGTGGAGTAAGCGCGACCGTGGTTTCCGTTTTCACGCCGGTGCCGATGCCGCGAGCCACGTGCCATCCCGCCGCCAACAAGGCCACGCGCACCGCCGTGGAGGTGCTGTAGGTGAAGAGCGAGCAGGGGTGGCCGCCGACGTGATTGAAGAGTTTTTGAAACGCATCCGGCGTCCAGGCATCCACGTGGGTCTTGCTGGAAAACATGTCATAAAAAATGAAATCCGGAAGCGCGGGGGCGTTTGTCAGGAGTTCGAAAAAGTCGCCGTGGAGCAATTGCCAGGACAGTTTTGGAAAACGCCGGGATTGCCATTCCTTGCGGATGATCAGCGCATCCGCCGCGCCATGCTGCAGATAGGGAAAACGGCGTTTGTGACGCAGGGCCAGTCGGAGCGGATCGGTGTCGTTTTCAAAACTGATGATATGCAGTCCACGCACCGGACCGGCGGCGGCCTGGGCTTCGTAGGCCTCCAGAGCGGCCATGGCGTTGGCGGCGGCGCCCAATCCCACGTCCCAGACCACCAGCGGCGGGGCGGTTTCCGGGGATTCGCCTGGCAGCAGTCGCGCACGCTCAGCGAGTTGCGACTGACCGGCATAAAGCGCGCGCGCCTCCTCGATGGGCGGGGTGTGCGAGTGCATGATCTCGCCGGACGAAATATGCCGGATGCTGGAGAAACCGGCGGCGGCGGTGTGGACCTCGTAGTCTCCGAGCACCAGCGGTCGGGCGGCGGGGGCGGGCGGGGCGGCGATGGCGGGGAAATCCATGTCCTCCACGTCGAGCACCGCGCGCTTTTCATGATAATACGAAAGGAAGGTTCCTGACAAAATCGCGGCCCGGATTTCCCGCATCATCTGATGATAGAACCAGATGTTATGCTGACCCATCAGCTGCCATCCGAGCGTTTCCTGGGTTTTTGTCAGGTGGTGCAGATAGGCCCGGCTGTATTTGGCGCAAACGGGGCAGGCGCAGGCGGGATCCGCCGGGGCGTCCTGGAATTTATAGACGGATCGGCGGAGCTGGACAATGCCCCGGGAGGTGAAAAGGGTGCCGCGTTTCGCGACCTGTGTGGGGATGATGCAGTCGAACATATCCACCCCGCGGTGCACGGCTTCCAAAATATCCAGCGGGGTGCCGACGCCCATGAGATAGCGTGGACGGTCGGAGGGAAGCAGGCCGGCGGTGTATTCGCAGGTGTCCTCGCGCTCCGTTTTTTCCTCACCGACGGCGAGTCCGCCGATGGCGAATCCGTCGAAGGGCAGGGCGGTCAAACCGGCGGCGCTTTCGCGGCGGAGGTCGTGATAGAGCGCGCCCTGCACGATGGCGAAGAGCGACTGCGGGCTCTCCCCCCGCGCGGCCAGGCTGCGTTCCGCCCACCGTTGGGTGATGCCCAGGGCGGCGCGCGCGGCGCGTCGGTCGGCGGTGGAGGGGATGCATTGGTCCAGCACCATCATGATATCGCTGCCGATGCTGCGTTGGGTCAGGATGGAGCGTTCGGGGCTGAGGAGGATGGATTTTCCGTCCACGTAACTTTGAAAAACCGCGCCTTCCTCGCTCATGTTGCGGGAGTGCGGCAGGGAGAAAATTTGAAACCCGCCGGAATCCGTCAGGACGGAGCGGTCCCATTTCATGAACCCGTGGATGCCGCCGAGCCGTTCAAAAACCTCCGGTCCGGGGCGCAGGAGAAGATGATAGGTATTGGCGAGCAGGATCTGGGAGCCGGAGCTTTCCAAGGCTTCGGGCAGTTGCGCCTTCACCGTCGCCTGCGTGCCGACGGGCATGAAGAGAGGGGTGAGCACTTCATTGTGCAGCGTGCGGAAGACGGCCGCCCGGGCACGGGAGCCGTCCGCCACCGCTTCAAGGCGGAAATCCAATCGGGAGGGCGTCATCAGCCTGCTTCCCTGGCACTGATTGCCGGGGAGTCGAGCGGCAAAGCGGTTTTCGCGTGGATTGATGGAGGTCCGCCCTGCAATGTGTTCGGTGTTAGGGCGAAGGCTTCACAAGTTTGAAAAGGCCTCGAAAAGTTCATCCAGCCGGGGCGAGATGGCCTCGTCATAGGAACCGTCGTAATTGTTAATGAGTATAGCAAAACAAAACCGGGGTCCATTTTCCGGGGCGATGATGCCGGTATAACCTTTCACGCGCTCGATGGTTCCGCTTTTCGCGTGGATGAGGGCGGGGCCGGTGGAGTCGATTTTCCGCAGCGTGCTGCCGGGCGCGCCGATTTCCGGCAGCGAGTTCAAAAAATCGTCACCGTTAGGGCCGGAAATGACCGAGGCCATATTGCGGGCCATGAGTTCCGGGGTGATCATGTTCGACCGCGCCAGGCCGGAGCCGTCCGCTTGATCGAATCCATCCAGCGGCAGTTTTTTGCCGGAGAGGTGCGTGCGGATGGCATTCAGGCCGGCCGTGGCGCTGCCTTTGCCGAGGGTGCGCAGGAGGCATTCGCAGTCGAGATTCAGGCTGCGGTGATTGATGGAAATCAGCATTTCCCGCAGCGGGCGGGAGCGGTGCGTGGACAAAGTGATTTTTTTGGTTTTGGCGGAAAACGCGGGCGGCGATCCTGCGGCTTCGAGGCGGCGTGTGGTGGTGGCGGTGCCATGGACCGGGACTTGGCGCGCGTTCAACCAGTCGGTGAATTCCTGCGCGCAGAACAGCGCGGGGTCGGGCAGGGCACCGCGGATGTAATCTTTTCCGGAGTCCGCCGCGAGGGTGCCGCGCAGAATATAACGCTTTGTGCCGGCGCTGCCTGACACATTGACATTGTCCCCGGTGCCGGGCCGGCCGATGCGGGAGCGGTCCTGGATTTCGAGACTTTGGGGCCAGGGATCGGCGTCATAAAATCCAGCGGGCGCGCCGGGTTTGCCTTCGGTTTTGAAATAAAGCCGGAAGGCGTTGTCGCGGAAACAAAGCGGCGTCAGGGGCGGGGCGTAGTAGTTTCCAATATCCGTCCAGCTCCACCCGCCGGGGGTGGGTGAGTCCTCCCAGGCGGATTCGTCGGCGAGAATGCGGCCGCGGATTTCCGTGATTCCCGCAGTGGTCAGGGATTGGGTCCAAGTGTCGAAAAGCCCCGTCCAATCCGGCCGTCCGAGGGAGGGATCGCCGCTGCCTTGGATCACCACGTCGCCGGTGGATGGGACGAAGAGGAGGCGGGTTTCGAATTGATAGTCGGGGCCAAGGATTTCCAAGGCGGCGCCGGTGGTCAGCGTCTTCATGGTGGATGCCGTGATGAAACTTTTGCCGGCGTTTTGTTTAAGGATCGGCTCGGCGGGGCGGTCCAGCGGGGCAAGATAAAAACCGACCATGCCGGTGCGCACGATCGGGTCTTCGGATAGGGTCTTGATGGTGGAAACCACGGCCTCGAGGGCGGCGGGATCCGGAGCGGTGGCTTTCTCTGCCGGGGGCGTCGGCGGCGTCGGCGAGGGAGTCGCCGGAGCGGGGGCAACCGGTTGGGCAGCGGCCGCCAGCACCATTCCCAGCCAGATGCAAAGACTGGCTGGGAACGGGGTTCGGTTAGGAAGCGGGAGGCGGCTGACCAGGGGGCATTTCACGTCAGGGCGGCGTGGAAGCAATTACTTCGCCGCGGGGGTCGAGGAATCCTTCAGCGCCCGGACTTTAATGTTCCGGAAGGCGACGGAGCCGTGGTCGCCCTGGAGGGCGATGGAGCCGGAGCCGGATTTCGCGAAGTTGGGCATGGAGCCGAATTTGCTTTCAGCGATGCGCTTTTTGAAGTCCTCGCTGCCGAAGACGTATTCAAAATAACGGACGCCGTTGATCTCGTGGAAACATTTGTCAGGAGCGATGACGAGGCGGACGTGGTTCCATTCGCCGACGGGCTTGGTGGCGTCGAGGATCTTGTTGGTGGCGGGATCGACGGGTGGTTGATAGAGGGCGTAGAGCCAGCCGCAGCGGACTTTGTCAGCGGCGGCGGTGTTGTCCTCGAGTTGGAATTCGGGACCGGTCGCCCACACGGCGTCGCCTTTGTCGGTGACGTGATAGATGATGCCGCTGTTGCCGGCGTGGGAGATGTTATACTCGAGCTGGAGTTCGAACCAGCCGTAGGTGCCTTCATTGACGATGTCGCCGGCGTCCTTGGGATTCACGCAGACGAGCTGGCCGTCCTTCACCTGCCAGCCGGGGCGGATGTCGGTTTTTTTGAAATTGGTCCAACCTTTGAGGTCGGTGCCATTGAAGAGGAGTTTCCAGCCCTCGGCTTTCTGGGCATCGGTCAGGGTATTGGGAGCGGCAGCGGCGGCGGCGGCGTCCTGGGCGACGGCGGGGAGGCTGAGGAAGGCCCAGGAAAGCAGGGCGGCGGCGAGTTGGGAGGATTTCATGGCGTTGGCGTGGAGGGTGATGGATTAAAAAACGAAGGCACCGGCGGGTATTTTCCGGAGGGATTCCGGTGCAGGCGAGGCAAGCGGAATTGAAGGGAATTGCAAGGCCGAACGCGGGAACAGAGGCGGCTGGAGCGCCGATCCCGAGCGGGCGGCAGTCGTGCCCCGAGGGATGGAAATAAATATGGAGGATAGGACAAATAGGTCCTATAAGTCCAATAGGTCTTATTTGACCTATTGGACCGGCAAGGTAAGGCTGCGTGATTCCCCCAGCCCCGGCCTTCAACTCCAACCCGGAAAAATGTTATGAAAATGGACAAAATAACCCCCATGCTGCCGGTTGCGCAGCTGGCGCGCGCGGTGGATTTTTACACGAACGTGCTGGGATTCGAGGTCGAGCATCGGAATGACGGATGGCGCTGGGCCATGCTGAAGTTCGGCGACTGCCGGCTGATGCTGGATGAGTCCATCAATTCCCACAGCGGCGCGCCCCGGGACCAGGTGCTTTATTTCTACCTGGATGACATCGCCGCCTATCATGCCCAGGTCCGGCAAAGCGGCGGTGACATCCCGGATTTGAGCGTGACTTTTTATGGCCTCACGGAATTCCGGCTGGAGGATCCTGACGGAAATCAATTGTGGATAGGCCAGTCGCCGCCTGTGAAGAACGAGTGACTGTCAGGTGGATCCCAAATGCTTCCGAATCCATGTTGGGTGACGCCTGCAATCGATCACGGCGTGCACTCTGACCCGGTTTTCGGCAACAGTATAATAAATCGCAAATGGAAAACGCTTGGACAATGCTCGATGATAAAACCGATAGGGATTGGTGTGAAGGCCTCCAAAAATAGACAAGCTCTGGATATCGGTGTAAATATTTGTCAAAAAATAGTCGCCCAAACCCGCTTCGCGGGACTCGTAAAAACGGCAAGCCTCAATCAGATCCGCTTTGGCGCTGTCAAGAATCTGCACCTTCATTTCACGGCATCCAAAATCTCCTGTTTGGCGATTTCCCAGTCAATAAACTTGGCTGTGCCAGCTTCGATCTGTTTTTGCCGTTCATCGAGTATTTTTCGATGCCAGTCAGGCACCGGTAAAGCGGCTTCCGATTGAGAAAGGTCGCCCCAAAGCTCTTCCATGACAAAAAGCTTCTCGTTCAATGGCAGTTTGTGAAGGTCGTCGAGGGCAATCATCTTATAAGTTATATCCATTGTCCTCAGGACGCAACGGAATTGGGATGCATGGGATTCTAAGCCGTGCTGCCGTATTGGAGAAATCCAAAACGCTGAGCATAAGGAAAAACCCCGGCGCTGAAACGCGCTTACACCTTTTCCAGCGGGAACGGCAGCTCGGAAAGCTCCACGCCTTCGTTGCGGTCGGTGAAGAATTTCAGGGACCAGGTTTCGGCGAAGAGGATGACGGGGCGGTCGTCGCCGTCGTGGGCGATGGCGGTGCCGGTGGGCATGTTGAGGTCGTCGTGCCACTTCACGCCATCCGTGCGGCGGACCCAGCGGACGTGGCTGTAGGGGCTGGGGTCGAGGCGGGACTCGGCGTTGTATTCGCTTTGCAGGCGGTATTGCACGACTTCGAACTGCAAGGGTCCGACCGCGCCGAGCAGAGGGACGCGCTGGGTGCTTCCGAGCGTTAGGAATTGTTGAATGACACCTTCCTGGAGGAGCTGGGTGAGACCTTCGCGGAAACGTTTGAATTGTGAGGAATTCGGCGATTGCAGATAGGCGAAGACCTCCGGCGGGAAGCGCGGGATTTCGTCAAAGACAATGCTGGCTTTGGAAGCGAGGGTGTCGCCAATGCCGAAGTCGTGGTTGCCGACGATGCCGATAACATCTCCCGCGAAGGCCTCGTCCAAGGTCTCGCGTTCCTGGGCGAAGACGCGCTGGGAATTGGATAGGCGCACGTTTTTGCCGGTTCGGGAATTGATGACCTGCATGTCGCGCTCGAATTTTCCTGACACGATCCTGACAAAGTAAATGCGGTCGCGGTGGCGGGGGTCCATGTTGGCCTGGATCTTGAAGATGAAGCCGGAGAATCCTTTGTCCTCCGGTTTCACCTCGATCTCGCCGATGGCTTCGCGCGGGCCGGGCGGCGGGGCGAGTTCCAGGAAGGCGTCGAGCATGAGTTGGACGCCGAAGTTGTTGGCGGCGCTGCCGAAAAACACGGGGGTTAGGGAACCGGCGAGGATGGCGTGGTGGTCGAACGCGTGGCCGGCGCCTTCCAGCATTTCCAGTTCCATGGTCGCTTGTTCGAGCGCGGCGGGCTCCACCTTGGCGATGACGGCGGGATCTGTCAGGCCGCTGACGAGTTCCGGCGCGCGGTAGGCGCCGTGGGCGGTGCGCTCGAAGGTGTGGAGTTCGTTTTTCCGCCTGTCATAAACGCCGCGGAAAAAGTTGCCCTGACCGAGCGGCCAGTTGAGGGCGCAGGCGCCGATGCCGAGGACGTTCTCCAGTTCATCCAACAATTCCATGGGCTCGCGGGCGGGGCGGTCCATTTTGTTCATGAACGTAAAAATAGGCACGCCCCGGCGGCGGCAGACTTCGAACAATTTCCGCGTCTGGGCCTCGATCCCCTTGCCGGCATCGATGACCATGATCGCGGCATCCACGGCGGTGAGCACGCGGTAGGTGTCTTCGGAAAAGTCCTTGTGGCCGGGGGTGTCGAGGAGGTTCACCACGCAGCCGCCGTATTCGAATTGAAGGACGGTGGAGCTGACGGAAATGCCGCGTTGGCGCTCGAGTTCCATCCAGTCCGAGGTCGTGGCGCGTTGGTTTTTGCGGGCGGTGACGCTGCCGGCGAGCTGGACTGCGCCGCCGTAGAGGAGGAGTTTTTCCGTGAGCGTGGTCTTCCCGGCATCCGGGTGGGAGATGATGGCAAAGGTGCGGCGGCGGGCGATTTCTTCGGCAGGAGTCATGGGCGGCCCTCTTCAAAGCAGGGAAGGCGGTCAGGGGCAATGGGGAATGGCTGGAGAGTAGTCCGCTCACCAGAGTAGTCCGCCACTGAGGAGTCCGCTCATCAGAGTAGTCCGCTCAGTCCTCTGAGCGGTTTTCAAGGAATTGGCCTTTTTCAGGGAATCGGCCGGTGCTTTGGGTAGAGCCAATGCTTTGAGAACCGCTCAGAGGACTGAGC
>JAQGPD010000144.1 GCA_028293305.1 Verrucomicrobiales bacterium
CTGACCGGTAAACGATAACACAATAATGGGGAACCGGCGGACCGGTTCCCCATTTTTATTTTGATTTGATCAGGTATGGATAGCGCGGGCGGTGGCCGGGCGTCCGGGAGGATATCTCAGTAGGGCAGTTCGCGGACGTAGAGGCTGCGGAAGAATAGGTTGTTGCCGTGGTTTTGGAGCTCGATCTGCTCGGTGCGGGGCAGGGGTTTTCCGGGGGCCCAGTAGTTTTCCAGGGGGGCGGCGTCGACGACGAGTTTGCCGTTCAGGTTGATGGTGACGCGCTCGCCGACCATGCGGATGTAGAAGGTGTTCCATTGGCCGATGGGGTTGTCGGCGAGGACGATGGGGTCCTTGCCTTCGGCTTTGTTGTTCCACATGCCGCCGGAGCCTTTTTGGTTGCCGTGTTTGAACTGTTCAGGGTTGGTGGGATCCCAGATTTGGATCTGCGGGGTGCCGCGGAGATAGAGGCCGCTGTCGGCGGTGGCGGGGATTTTCCATTCCACGTAGAGATCGAAGTCGCCGTAATTCTTGGCGGTCGCGAGGCTGCTGCCTTTGCCGTCAAAGACGAGGGCGCCGTTCTCGATTTTCCAGTGGGCCTTCATCACTTCGTCGGCCTTGGCCTGGGCGGCGGCGAGGTCGGCGGCGGGCAGGGCGGCGCGCTTGAAGGGGTTGTCGTTGGGAGCGGCCAGGAGGCCTTTCCAACCGGTCAGGTCCTTGCCGTTGAAGAGGGCGGTGAAGCCGGCGGGCGCGGTGTTGACGGGGGTGCCGGGCAGGGCGGGCGGGGGGGAGAAGTCTTTGACGCGGATGTTTTTATACGCCACGAAATCGCCATGTCCGCAGAAGGCGATGTAGCCGGATTTGCGCTTGGAGCCGGGGTGCTCCTTGTGGTCGGGCAGGGTCAGGCCGGTGACGTAGGTGTCGGTGATGGTTTCGCCATTCAGGATGACTTTGATGTGATCGCCGATGACCAGGAGGGTTTGTTTATTCCATTCTCCCACGGGTTTCAGGTTTTCCTTTTGGGATTGGATGGAGGGGGCGATGCCGTAGACCGAGCCATGGTATTGATAGGGCGCGAGCTGGAATTTGTCGTTATGATACATGGGGTGCTTGTCGTCGAGCACTTGGATTTCCATGCCTTCGTAGGCGGCGTCGCCATTGCCGGGATAACGGACTCCGATGCCGTTGTTGGAGCCGGGCTTGAGTTGGAATTCGAGTTCCAAGACAAAGTCGGCGTATTCTTTTTCCGTGCGGAGAAAGCGGCCTTCCGGGGTGCAGACGATGGCGCCGTCCTTGACTTCGTATCCTTCACCGGACCAGCCGGCGAGGGATTTTCCGTCGAAGAGCGTGGTCCAATCCTGGACGCCCGCGAGCATTTCAAGGGTCGGCGCGGCGGGTGTCGGCGCGGCGGGCGCGGGGGCAGGGGTTTGGGCGAAGGCGGGAGCGGCCAGCACGGTGAGTGCGGCCCTGGTGGAGGCTAGGGTGCGGAACATAGGGCGTGGAAAATACGGGGGGAATGGAGCGAAGCTTACGAAGCGTTCGATCTTCCGGCAAGATGGCGCGGCGGGCCGGTTCCGATACTTTTACGCCGTGGGCGTGAGGGCCTCGGCCAGGCGGCGAAGGCTGTCCGGGAGGGCGCGGGAAGCCGCATCCCAGGACGGCAGCAGGGAGGGAGGGGCTGGGTCCTCCACGGCGGACAGGAGGGCTTTTCCGAAGGTTAGGACCGCGAGTTTTTCATGGTCCGGAAAGTGGTCCAGCCCATTCAGCGAGGACTCCGCGGCGGCATGGCGCAGGGCGGCGGCGGTGAGGTCCTGCCAGGTTTCCACGATGTGGTCGCGCCAGGGATAGGTGCCGCCGGCGACCGTGGCGAGGAGGGTTCCTGACACTTCGCGCGCCATGCGGTGGAGGCCGCTGGCGGGATCGTCCGGGGACAGGTCCTGGTGTTTGTGATCGTAGGCCGCGCAGAGTTCCGTCTGACAAATGGCGTGGGTGGAAAGGTGGGAGCGGATTTCCTCCAGGAGCCCGATTTCCAGCCCCCAGGTGGCGGGAAAATTAAGTTGCGGCAGAAGCGTCAGGTCCACGGCGGATTCGCCGGCCAGGGGATAACGGAACGCGGATAAAAACTGCAGGATGCCGACCGGTCCCGCGCGGAGCTCCATGGCCTTCAGCAGGGGACGCACGAGCAGCCGCTGGAGCCGGCCGTGCAGGCGGTCGCTGTGGCGGGAGTAGAATCCTTTGTTAAAGCGGAAGCCCCATCGCGGATCCATGAGCGGATGACAAAGGCGCACCGGGAGCTCGCGGGTGTAGTTTTGGATATCGCAGTCATGGATGGCGACGATGCCGCGGCGGGCGCGCGGAGGGACGGAGCCTGAGGCTTTTTTTCCGGGTTCCGTGGGGTCCGGGTGATTGACAGGATCAGCCGGATCAGCCGGATCAGCCGGATCAGCCGGAGCCGGCATGCCGGGCACATCCGAAAAATCGTTAGTTGCTGCGGATTGGGCCTCCGCCAAGGCCAGCGCCAATCCCGCGCATAACCAGATATTCCGCCCCTTTCCGGAACCTGCCGTGGTGAGCCCCGCGTTTTTCAAATCCTGTTCCAGCGCCAGCACTCCGGGGGATCCCGTCCAAAGCAAACATGTTTCCTGCGGCAGTTCCGCCACGATTTCCCGGGCCGCTTCCAGGTCGTCCGCCGCCGCGCCGTCCAAGCCCACGATGACGCGTCCAATCCACGCCGCCGCCTTCAATTCCCTGACAATATCCGCCAAGGCCGCGGTGCCCAGTTCCCGGACGTGACAGGGCAAAATCAAGGTGACCGCGCAATCTTTCGCCAGGTTATGGCAGGCATCCTCCAATCCCTTCCAGGCATCAGGGCTGAGTCGGTGGAGAGTGGTGATCCCGGCGGGATGGGGAAAGGAATTCATGGAGCGCTATCCACCCGAGTATCCGGAGGAAGCCGGTTGGGTCAACGGAGCCCGTCGCGTCGGTCATGCTTTGCGATACGAACGAAGCGGTTCTTTTCCTGACCAACATTGATTGCCCATGTCTTTACTGAAAAGAGGCGGTCGCATTCGGGGAAGCCTCCGGCAGTGCATGGGATTATTCAGATGACGGTTTGTTTTTCCCACAATACCCTCATTTTTACACCACATGCCCTCGCCTGAAAAACCGCCATACACCATCACCCCCGCGATACTCTCGTTGGTGGCGGAGATCGCACGCGGACTGGGGCGCAGGGAAGCACTCGACGGACGTGGAAATATTCCCGTCCTTCGCCGGGCCAACCGGATCCGCAACATCCACGCCTCCCTCGCCATCGAGAATAACACCCTGACATTGGATCAGGTGACCGCCGTCCTGGCAGGAAAACGGGTGTTGGGACCGCCCGATGAAATTCAGGAGGTCCGGAATGCTTTTGCCACTTATGAAGCCATGTCCGGCTGGAGCCCCACATCGATAAAGGACTTGCTTTCCGCCCATAAAATCATGCTGCGCGGTCTGGCTGATGATGCCGGCCGCTTCCGCTTCGGTGGCGTCGGGATTGCCCAGGGAAGCCGCGTCGTCCATCTTGCCCCACCTGCGGGCCGGGTGCCCAACCTCATCAAAAATCTCTTTGCGTGGCTCCGCCGCACGGATGCCCACCCGTTGGTGGCCAGTTCGGTTTTCCACTACGAGTTGGAATTAATCCACCCCTTCAGCGATGGCAATGGAAGGCTTGGCCGGTTCTGGCAAACTCTTATCCTCTCACGCTGGAATCCATTGTTGGCGTGGCTGCCCGTGGAATCCGTTATTCACGACCGTCAGACGGATTACTATCAAGTTCTCGCCGCCTGCGACAAGGCAGGCAACTCCACCCAGTTCATAGAATTTCTCCTCCGTGTTCTCCTTCAATCACTCGGCGAATCCGTCGGGACCGACCCAGTCACCGACCCAGTCACCGACCCAGTCAGCGCGCAGGTTCTGGCTCTGCTCGGGCTGCTTCTGAGGAAGGGTCCCTTGGCGGCATCCGGGGCCATGACCGGGCTTAAACTGCTGCACCGCCCCACCTTCCGCGCCAATTATCTGCGCCCAGGCATCGCCGCAGGACTTGTGGAGCCCACTCTCCCTGACAAACCGAACAGCCGTCTCCAGAAATACCGTCTCACGGACGCGGGGCGGCGGGCCGCACCAAGGGAATCCTGAACATCGCGCTATGGTTTCGGTTTGCACTCAGAGACCAGGATTTGATCAATGGGGCCGGGGTTCCGGATGAGGCCGGGCCTATGTCTTGCTTTTCCCGGACTAGCCGATAGTCAGTTGCAATCCGTCATACGCGACGCGGATATCGTGCGGAAGTTTGGCTTCCAGTTCCGCGTGGCCCAGGTCGTGGCTGAGGTGCGTGAACC
>JAQGPD010000159.1 GCA_028293305.1 Verrucomicrobiales bacterium
CCCGCTGCCGCCGCCGCACCCGCCGCACCCGCTGCCGCCGCTCCCACCGCTGATGCCGCGGCCGCCAGCCTGGCCAAGTGCCCCGTCATGGGCGCGCAGCCCGCCCCCGCCTCCCGTCACACCGCCGCCGGCGCCAAGACGAACAGCGATTGGTGGCCGGAACAGCTCAATCTGAAAATCCTCCACCAGAATAACACCAAAGGAAATCCCCTGGGCGCCGATTTTGATTACGCCAAGGAGTTCGCCAAGCTGGACCTGGCGGCTTTGAAAAAGGATCTGAAGGAACTCATGACCACGTCCCAGGCGTGGTGGCCGGCGGACTACGGAAACTACGGACCACTTTTCATCCGCATGGCCTGGCACAGCGCCGGGACGTATCGCGTGACGGATGGCCGGGGTGGCGCGAGCTATGGCACTCAACGGTTTGCGCCGCTCAACAGCTGGCCGGACAATGCCAATCTCGACAAAGCCCGCCGCCTGCTCTGGCCGCTCAAGCAGAAATACGGCAACAAAATCTCCTGGGCCGACCTCATGGTCCTAACCGGAAATGTGGCCTTGGAATCCATGGGCTTCACCACGTTTGGCTTCGCCGGCGGCCGCGCGGATGTCTGGGAGCCGCAGGAGGATATTTATTGGGGCATGGAATCCGAGTGGCTGGGCGACAAACGCTACAGCAAGGACCGCCAGTTGGAAAAACCGCTGGCCGCCGTGCAGATGGGCCTGATTTATGTGAATCCGGAAGGTCCGGACGGCAAGCCGGACCCCTTGGCGGCCGCCCGCGATATCCGCGACACCTTCGCCCGCATGGCCATGAATGACGAGGAAACCGTGGCGCTCATCGCCGGGGGACACACCTTCGGCAAAGCCCACGGAGCCGCCAAACCGGACGGTCATGTCGGCCGCGAACCCGAAGCCGCACCTCTTGAAGAACAGGGCCTTGGCTGGAAAAACAGCTACGGCAAAGGCAATGGTGCCGACACCATCACCAGCGGCCTGGAAGGGGCCTGGACCACCACCCCGGCGGCCTGGTCCCATGGGTATTTCACTAACCTGTTTGCCTTCGACTGGGAACTCACGAAAAGCCCCGCCGGCGCCCACCAGTGGACCCCGAAAAATGGCGCGGGCAAAGGCTCGGTGCCGGATGCTCACGACCCCGCGAAATCACACGCGCCGATGATGTTCACCACGGACATCGCCCTGCGCGAGGACCCGGCATATAACAAGATCTCGAAACACTTCCTGGAGGATCCCAAGGCCTTTGCCGACGCCTTCGCCAAGGCTTGGTTCAAGCTCACCCACCGCGATATGGGCCCGGCTTCCCGCTACCTCGGGCCGGAAGTGCCGAAGCAGTCGCTCGTCTGGCAGGACCCCGTGCCCGCCGTTGATCATGAACTGGTTAACGAATCCGATACCGCGCAGCTGAAGGGGAAAATCCTAGCCTCCGGCCTGACCGTTTCTGAATTGGTCTCCACCGCCTGGGCCTCCGCCGCCACCTTCCGCGGCAGTGACAAACGCGGCGGAGCCAATGGCGCGCGCCTCCGTCTGGCCCCGCAAAAAGACTGGGCCGTGAACCAACCCCAACAGCTGGCAAAAGTCCTGGCCACTTTGGAAAAAATCCAACAGGAATTCAACGCCACCCCTGGCGGACGCAGGATTTCCCTGGCGGATCTCATCGTCCTGGCCGGCAACGCCGCCGTGGAATCCGCCGCGAAAAATGGCGGCCACGAGGTTGCAGTGCCCTTCAACCCCGGCCGCACCGACGCCACGCAGGACATGACCGATGTGGAATCCGTCGCCTGGCTCGAGCCAAAACAGGACGGTTTCCGCAACTACCTCGGCACGGAACTCGACCGCCCCGGACCGGAAACCCTCGTGGACCGCGCGCAACTGCTGAACCTCTCCGCGCCGGAAATGACCGTGCTCGTCGGCGGCATGCGGGTGCTGGGCACCACCACCGGCCATCCGGATCTCGGCGTCCTCACCAAACGCCGCGGCGTTCTGACCAACGACTTTTTCACCAACCTCCTGAACATGGATCTGGAATGGAAAGTCTCCCCCATGTGCGCGCACTTCTATGAAGGCCGCAGCCGCACCACCGGGGAAGTCGCCTGGATGGCCAGTTCCGTCGACCTCGTCTTTGGCTCCAACTCCCAGCTCCGCGCCATCTCGGAAGTCTACGGCAGCACCGAAGCCAAGGCGAAATTCGTCACCGATTTCGTCGCCGCCTGGACCAAGGTCATGAACCTCGACCGCTTCGACCTCGCGAAAAAATAACCCCGCCCACCCTCACAAAAAACCCAGCCCCGCCCTGCCCTCACCCGGCAGGCGCGGGGCCTTTTTTTGCCTGAAAACGCAAACCAGCGCCAAAGAAAAATAGGTCCTATTCGTCCTATCAGTCCTATTTATCCTATCCTTCCAACCGCCCCATCCATCCCATCCGCCCCCGCCCCGCAAATTGCCATTCCCCCGCGCAAAATCACCACCCTTTCACTCGCCGTTTGCACGCTCACGGTTCGCGCCTATACTCCAAAACCCGCACTGAAGCATCGCGCCATCGGACGGCAACTGCCTGATTCACCGTTCCTTAAGACACGTGAAAGAATAATAACAGGCCATGGCACGATATGTGCTTGATTTTTCAAACAGGATCGGCATGAATTCTGCCGATGAGTATTGGAACGCACCTCGGACAGAATCTCAGCCAACAACAACGGCTGTCCCCCCAACTTCAACAGAGCCTGAATATCCTTCAAGCCCCGGTCTTCGAACTGCGGCAGATGGTGGAGCAGGAAATGCAGCAAAATCCCGTGCTGGAAATGGAGGCCCCGGAAATCTCCATTGAGGACTCGGCTTCCGAAAAGGAACTCAATGACGACGGTTTCGACGAGGAGTTCAGCCGCCTCTCGGCCATGGACGAGGAATGGCGTGACTACATGCAACAAAGCGCCAGCCGCTCCCCGCGCACCAGCGAGGACGATGAAAAACGGCAGTTCATGTTCGACTCGCTCACCGCGCCGACCACGCTCCAGGATCACCTAATCCAACAACTCAGCATGGCCGACTGCACCAAGGAAGTCCGCAACCTCGCGGAGGTCCTCATCGGCAGCCTGGACGACCGCGGATTCCTCCAGGCCCCGCTCGGCGAACTCAGCCTGCAGCAGGCCATCCC
>JAQGPD010000231.1 GCA_028293305.1 Verrucomicrobiales bacterium
CTTTGAAAGTCGCCCCGGAGCATCGGCAGTTCCCCGACCACCCCAAAAGGAAATCACGCACGGCACGGACTGGAGCTTAATTACCACGTTCACGTGAGAAATACCTCCGATGCTCCGCAAAACCGAGGCGGCCGGGGCGACTTACAAAGTCGCGGTCCTTTGATCCCGGAAGCCCGCAAAGAGGACCGCGACTTTGAAAGTCGCCCCGGAGCATCGGCAGTTCCCCGACCATCCCAAAAAAAATCACGCCCGGCAAGGACTGGAGCTTATCCAATTTTAGTTGGAAATCGGTATATTTTTGGACGCTCTTTTCCGGCGTCGCCGCGCGGAGCAAGGCTGCACCTGTTAGTCCGTGGGATAATTCCCTCGGCTAACGTCCGTGACCGCTACGCGGTCGGTTGCTTTCGTGGCCACAGGCAGCCTCCCAATCTGAAAGGTTGTGGGGTGACGGCTTTGCCAAAATACCAGTATCCTTGTGGAATTGGTATTAGCCAATGCCAATACCAGTGCCGATATCAATCCCACAACCAATTCCAGCTAACGCATTTCAAATAACAATGCAGCCGGCGCCCGGCCCCGGAGGGGGCAAATCCTAATAGCCGCAGCAAGCAGTCAAGTTCAAGCTCCGTTGGAGCGGCATCTGCCTTCATCGGGATAAATAGGCCGCTAGTCCGGAGCAAGATCATTTCCCCCACCGGCAGGCCTCATTCACTAACTTCCTGGACCCGGAAAAAGTGGTGATCCCACCCGCCAACCCAGATTTTGGCCTGAAAAAATCCGTCGGGCCCCGGCTCCATGGGAGGCGGATTGGACCCGCTGACAACATCCACGCGCTCCCAAATCACCAGATCGAGCGAACCCGAAACCCGGTATTTCCGGCCCGGAACGCCGTGGAACGAAAACTCGCCGAAACCGTCCCCCACCAGACGCATGGTGCCGGGAATCGGCAGGCCGGGCGGCACCGCGGTGACCACACATTCCGCGAAGGAAACCGCCCCATCGCCATCGGTCACCCGGAGCCTTGCCACCACCCGGTCGCCCGCCTGCGCCAGCATGACTTCCGTCACCGCCCCGGCGCTGGCGTAGCCGTGGCCATCGAGATCCCATTCGTATAACAAAGCACCCGGCAGTTGCTCCGGATCCCGGCTGAAAAAAGCGCCGTCCAGCCGCAGGGAACTGCCGGCGTGCACCTGACGGTCAGGTCCCGCACTCGCCATGGGTGGTGTATTGGCCACCTCCACACTGACAGGAATACGATAGGCACCCTCATCCGCGTCATTGCTGTGAATCACCACATTCAGCACATGGCTTCCGTATTCCACCGAGGAAAAGGTCAGGACCAGAGGCAGGGAGGCCCCGGGCTCCAGAGTGACGGACGAAAAACCACCGGTGAAAACCAAGGGACCGGCGGCCTCCGGGCTCACGCCTGAAATCGCCAATGGCAAGGTGCCCGTGTTCTCCACCATCCACGTCCTGACAAATCCCGTGGACACCTCCGCCCGCGTATGCTTGCCCAAAGCGATGACCGGACCGGCGTCCCGGCGGGCGGGTCCAGTGACGGACGAACCATCATGCACCGCGATTTCCGGCCCGGCCGCCCCTGACAAAAACGTGCGCTTTTCCTCGAAAGCCGCCCAGGTGTTATCCCCGGGCTGCTGGAAGCTCACCTCCACCAGGCCAGGCCCCGTGAAGGAAATCCCCCCGCCGGTGATCACCGCCGGGCCACTCACCACACTCAGCCCCACCGGCAGCCCGCTGCTCATCGCGGACGCGGGAATCGCCAGCACCGTGCCGGCCACCACGGGAAACGGCTGCTCCTTCGCCTCCATAAAATCAAGCCGCTGCGGAAAAAACGCCGGCGTTTTCCCGGAAGCAAGGAAGAGGCCGAAAAAACTCCGGATCCACAAGGACCCATCCTCGGCGATCGCACCGCCCTGATCATAACCGCCGCTGATCGCCGTCATTTTCTGACCGGTGGTTAGCTTGACCGGTGCCGGGGGATCTGCGGTGCCCGGGTCCATCACCCCTCCCCAGACGGACCCATCCTCCTGCAATGCCATATACCGCGCCCTCAAACAGGCTGCAGCTTTCCAGACCGGATCGGCACTGAGGAGTTTGTCCTGTCCATAGGAAAACCAAAGCGTGGCATCGTTCTTTACCCGGACCAATCCTGCCTGACTGATGGAAGCCGCTCTCCACAAACCGCTTCCGTAGGCGTTCACCTGCGGGCTTGCGTTGAACTGCGGCAGATAACACTCCCCGCCTACCCGCCGGGCCAGGGCATAGTCCTGATTGGAGACGGAGCATTCCACCCAATCAGTGCGCCCATCCATCAATGCGGGCAATCCCGGTGGCGTGAAAGCATTGTCGTGCCACCCCCAAAGCGTCCCATTCGCTTTGATCGCCAGTCTGCTGTAGCGACCTGCCGTGATCTCCTTCCAGTCATTCTCCGTCCCTAAGCGGACCGGTGCCGATGCCTCGCCCGGGGAAGCGGGAAATTTGCTTGGAAACATCTCCGGCCAGATCCAAAGACTGCCATCGTCCTTGATCGCCAAAGGCTGGTTTCCTCCGCCGGCGGTGATTCCCTTCCACCGGACTCCCGCCGGTGTCCTCACCGGCCCGGGTATTGAGCCACGGGTAGTTGTAAACTTCCATCCGTGGATCCGGCCATCACGGCCCAATGCCAACCGATTTCCAAGGCTGCCCTCACCCCCCATCGAAACTTGCGTGTAACCGCCCTCCTCCGTCACCGCGAAGGTCACATGGCCGACCAGCGGATCCCACTCCGTGTTGCCAGGCTGCGTGGCCCGCAAGGTGACCGGACCGGTCTGCCCCGTCAGGGTCACCGTCGTTCCCGAAACCGTCGCCGGGCCGGTGGCCACCTCCCACGACAGCGGCAGCCCGCTGGTCCCCGCATTCGCCGGCAGTTCCACCGGCGGATCCCCCGGCATTCGGATAGGGATCATCACCTCCGGCATCCGTTGCGGCATTCCCGCCAAGGCGGTTCCAGCGCCCGCGCCCGTGCCCGCGATGCCGACAATCACCGCGCCCAGGCGGCATTTCCAATACATGACTGCTAGCATGAATTCAGGGCCGGGATTCGGTCGCGGTTTTTCAGGAATGCGTCAAAAAATAACAAGAAATCCCAGCCCGGCATTTTTGTTATCGGCACCGGGTTGCGGGCAGACCCCGGACCGTGATTCGCGGAAACCTGACAAATACCGCGGCCGGCCGGGGCGGTTATTTCCTATCTACTTTTTCCAGAGATGCGAGCCGTGGACCGGGTTGCCCTGGGTCATGGGACGCGGAGCGGGATTCGGATTCACCATGACCGGCGGACGGTAGGACGGTTGCGGGCGGACGACGGACGGCGGGCAATACGGGGAGGACGGCGATGGACGGGGATTGTGGTTGTAGGAGGACGACGGGGTGTAGTAGTTGATCACATTTGTCGGCCCGTAGTTCGGATAGTAGTAGGGACTTCCGTTCGGGTAATAATACCGGCTCGTCGGATAGTAATAACGAGATTTCGAATAGGGATAGGTATTAGGATAGGAATACGGATCCTGCCGGACCACGATGGAGGTGGAGGAGACGGGGGGCTGGGAGCGCGCGCGGTCCACGTCCGACTGCAGTTCCCGCACCCGGCGCTCCAAGGCCTCCCGCTCGGCGGCGGGATGGGTGATCTCCTGCTGGCGGAACAATTGCCGATCCTCCTCGAAGGTCGCGGCCAGGTCGTCCCGGCCGGCGGCCTTCCACAGTTCCACCTGCTCCAGAAGTTGGCTGTCGAGGGAGGCATAGTTGACCCGGTTGGCTTTGCTCTGATCAAAGATGGCGATGCGCGTGCTGCGGGCCTGCGCGTCCTGGCCGACTTTGGAAGTCTCCAAAAGCGCCCGCACCTGCGCCCGGCGCCTGGCATCCGTCGCGCCATCCTCCCGGAGTTTTTCCCGCATCCGGAATTCGGAAGCCGTGGTCTCGTCCAGACTGAACTGGCGGGCCACCGCGTCCGGCAGGTCCTCCAGCTTCACTTTGCCCACGCCGGCTTTGTGCTCGATGCGCAGCCCATCCGGCTCCACCTTCATCACCTTCACATCCTCGAACTGCCTGCCATCCAACAACTTGACGGTTCCCAGGGAGACCGGTGCCGCCCAGACGGGAAGGCTCAAAACCGACATAAGCAGCAGGACGGGAATGGTTGTTTTCATGACTTTAAAAACCAGGAATGGCGTCCCCTTGGACGTGGTCATTTGAAAGTTATTCAAAAAACTTTTCCTGACAAGCCTTTTCGTTATCGACGCGATTTTCCCGCCGCATTCCATCGCCCGGAGCTGGGGTAAAAACCGCCCTTTTCCGCCCGGTTTTCCTGACTACTCGACCCCGCGCGCGGAGGCGAGCCGTTCGCAGGCTTTGATGTCCAGCTTCCCGCTGGCAAGCACCGGAATGGCCTCCACACGCACCAGCCGGCGGGGGATCCACAGGGAGGGAACTCCTTGCTCCAGAAGGGTATAGCGCAGTTGGATGATTTCCTGTTTCACGGCCTCGCTGGCCACGGTGCTGAGCAGCACGAGGGCTTCCCCCTTTTCATCATCCGGCACGCCGACCACGGCGATGCGGCGCTCGGCCTCACCCTCCAGGCGCAAGGCCCGGGTGATGTGTTCCTCGATGGATTCGTGCGGGACCATTTCCCCGCCGATTTTGGAAAACCGGCTGAGGCGGCCTTCGATGAACAAAAATCCATCTTCGTCCAGCCGCCCGATGTCGCCGGTGCGGAACCAGTTGTTTTGCAGCACCTCCTCGGTTTTCCGGGGCTGCTTCAGGTAGCCTTTGAAAACGTTCGGCCCCTTGAACCAAATCATACCGGATTGATTCACAGTGACTTCCGCTTCGGTGATGGGGTCCGTGATGCGCACCGCGAGACCCGGGAGCAGTTGCCCGACCGAGCCGACCCGGCGGACGGGAAGGACGGGCCAGGGGGAATTCGCGGAGGACGGTTCCGGGAGATTGAAATTGGTCGCCGGGGTAGTCTCGGTGAGGCCGTAGCCCTCCATGACGGGTTTTCCGAATTTTTTGAGGAATTCCTCCTCGAGATTGGCGGGCAGTTTTTCCGCCCCGGTGACGATGAGCTTGAGGCTGGCCAGCTGCTCCACTTTGACGCGTTTCAGGAATCCGCGCAGGAAAGTCGGGGTGGAAAGCATGAGCGCCACTCCATGTTTATCAACAAGTTCCGCCAACTTAACCACTTCCAGCGGGCTGGGGTAGGTGACCAGGGGGTGCCCCTGCATGATGGGGAACCAGAGGGTGACGGTGCCGCCCAGGGAATGGAAAAGCGGGAGGGAACCCAGGATTTTGTCCTCGGAGGGAAGGGCCAGGCGCAGGGCGAACTGGGTGACATTGCTGACGATATTCCGATGGCTGAGCGCCACGCCTTTCGGCTCGCCGGAACTGCCGCTGGTGAAAAGCAGCGCCGCCTCGCCGTCCCCGCCTTCGGAGGAAATTCCCAGCAGTTTCGCCAGGACGGGCACGGGCAACAGCTTGAGGGCGATGAGCCACTTGATGATTTTTGGCTGCAGCCGGGGCAGGATGCGCTCCAGGAACATCAGCTGTTTTGTCGGCGGCCAAGGGAAACTCTGGACCTTGCGCACAAAGGTGTCGGCGGTCAAAAACCGGTCGATCCCGCTCTGTTTCATGGCGCTTTCCACGGCGTCCTTGCCGGCGGTGAAATTGAAATTAACCGGGATTTTCCCGGCCAAAACCGCCGCCATATTCGCCACCAACCCGCCGCGCCCGGGCGGCAGGGCGATCCCGATGCGGGGCTGGCTGGTTTCTTTTTTGATGAGTTCCGCCAAGGCGGCGGCGGCGGCGAAGATCTTGGCGTAGGAAGTCTGGCTACCGTCCAGACCATCAAGGACATAGCCGGTGGCGCCATGCTGCTTGAAGCCGGCCAGCAGCGCGCGGCCCAGGGAAATATTCAAAAACGGACGGGCCGCGAACGCTTCGGAGCTGGCGTCGATCAGGGCGGCCTGCACCTCCGCATAGCGGCCTCCTTCGGAAGCGGGATTCAGCAGCGGGCCCACACTGTAAACCACTTCGGCCCCGCCGGTGGTCCGGTCGATGGAAAGAATTTCCTGGTGCGGATAGTCCACCCCGATGGGTTGGATCGGCACGTGGAGGTTGCAGAGAAACTCCAGATTCCGACGCGGAATGGCCAGATTGGCGACAGGCGGGGCGATGACCGAAGGCGGAACATAAAGCACCGCATGTCCTTCAGCCACAGCACGTTGCACCGACCCGGCGATGTCCGGGGACGCGACACTGAGGACATTCGCTCCCAGATTCCTTGAAGCGTCCGCGATGTCGGACGCGTAGGCTTCCACGGGCTCAGTGAGGAGAACCAGCGAGCGGCTTCCCGCAAATTTCGCCAACCGGGCCAGGTCCGCGGGGATCAATCGGGCAGGGATCAGAAGCGCGCCGGAGCTGGCAAGCCGGTCCGAATGCAGAACGTTGACGCTGCGGGAAAAAGAGGTGGCTGGGGCCATGCCGGATGTGATAGGGTGAAAAGAGAAATCGCTCTGCCGCACAGAAATGCATGGCACTGAACGCGCAGTATCTCAGATGGAGAGGAAATCTCAATAAGGAACCGCAATCCGGCATTTTCCCGGCAAACGGTTCCCGGACAGCGCCGGGAGCGATGGGCGGGAGCTTGTCGGTGAGGTGGTCGACCCAGCATTTTGCTATGGTCTCTTATATAGTCCTCCAGCTGGCGGGCCATGCGCCGCGCCAACCGGAGGCAGCGCGGACTCGGCCTGTTTTATAATCCCAGCCGGCGCGATAGGACTTGCTGATGAAGGCATTGGCTTCCGGGCTGTTGCTGAAGGCCATGGCTTGGCGTCCCGGAGCCGCTTTTTTTCTTTCTCCACGCGCTGCGCGACATTGCCCGGCAGGATTGGTCTCGGTTCACTTCGTCGCCGGAGCAGAACTTCTCTTGCCAGGAATCGTAAATCCCCATGGCGATTTCCACGGCATCGGAGCCGCGTTCGCCCGCGAAAGGCTGAATCGAACCAGCCCGAAAGCAGAAACTCCCAACCCACTGAAACTGAATTCCCCGGCTGTGGGGCCGTCAGGCACCCAATCATCCCCGACCGCCGAAAGCACCCGGCTGACAGGATCCCATTGGATAGGCCGCCCTGTCCAGGGATCCTCCGGAATCTCCATCAGAAAGTCCGGCACCAATTCCTCCAACGCCACCGGCATCCCGTCCCCGTGGCTCCGCCCCCACAGCTTCAATGCCACCGCCACCCGTGCCGCCCGCGCCGCGAAAAGCTTCTGCCGGGGCCCTGTCAGGAAACAATGTTGACCATAATAAAAACCCGTGAACTTCATCAAGGTTAGCAACTTCCCGCCCAAATTCAGATCCAGATACGGATATCGGCCGGTATCATCATTAACCCGATCCAACTCCGCATACAATGTGGTTTCCCTCGCTGGCGCCGTGGCGAGACCTTCAAGGCTAATGGCGGCCAGCATCCGGTTCATTCGATTCAACGTCCAATTTTCCCGATAAGTCAGATGAAAGTGCCAACGCCGCCATCCCTCAAGATATAGTCGATCCGCTGCCCCCTGGGCATAGTCTTGAAAAGCCGTTATTTCGCCGGCCGCCGGGGGGCGCAGGTCAGACTGACTTATTCCGTCCGCCTCCCAACAAATCCTCAGTCGTTCCACTGCTTCGGCGCTGAGTGGAGCCATGGCAAGCAGTTGGGCCGTCAGGGAAGCCGCATGGATATCCGGCGAGCAACCCAAATACAAAGCGTGTCCATCATTGGCTCCCTGAATTTGGCGTCGGCTCAGCCGGTGAAACAATTGCACCAGCTGCAAGGTTTGTTCCCAGTGTCCTGTCGATAAGCCCTGGATGGCCAACGCCCGCAATGCCCTTAAACCACCGGGAATCGACGGCTTGGGATCATCTTCGCCCCTGATCGGCACCATCCAATCAGGTGCCGCCAAAGCCGACTTCAAATCCGCCCCAAGGTCCCGCGCCCCGGGATTCAACCCTTGCACAAAACCATCGTCCCAAGGCGCGCGGCCCAATCCCATATCCCGCCACTTTTGAGTAATTTCCCCATCCACTTCAGGAAGCTTCGACCACTTCGCCTCCAACGCGAGATAACCGTTATCCGCATCGGGAGGCATGCTCCGCCGATGCCGCGTCAATTCCGGAAAAGTTTCCAGTTTCGAGTCCCATAACAATAACAGAACCACAAAGCCAACCAACGGAGTCAAAAAAACCGCCAGGATTTTTTTCCACGACCACAAGGTCGCACTCGCCGCGGCTGGCTCCAGATCATTCAACATAGACCCCGGTTTTTACCGGCTCCCGGCGAAAACATCAAGCCTCCCCTGGTGTTGGATGGAAGAAATGCCAGGGCACACGACGGCATCTCACCACACGGCAAGGCACGGCCGTGGTCCTGCGCCGGGCCAACAGTCCCCGGAGAAGGCTCGCATACAGCTCCTCACTGAAAACACCCTACGCCAACAACTTCAAAAAGTCCTCCACCACCGCCTCGTTTTTCCGGTCCCGGCAGGCAAGCACGTGGGTGATTTTTTGGGCGGGCCGCAGCGGAATCGCCCGCACGGCGGGACCCACCAATCGGGCGGCCGCCGCCGGCAGCAACGCGATCCCCGAGCCCGCCGCGACCATCAATGCGACTGCCTGGGCGCGCGGCGACTCCAGAATCACCCGGGGACGGAATCCC
>JAQGPD010000264.1 GCA_028293305.1 Verrucomicrobiales bacterium
TCAAACCCGGCGTGCCCCGCGACCTGCGGGTGCTGCCCGGAGGCAATGTGGCCAAACCCGGCGACCTGGTGCCGCGCGGATTTCCCATGGTCCTGACAAAAGGCGATGCCGCATTCCATCAGGGCTCGGGAAGGCGCGAGCTTGCGGAAAAGATCTTCACGGACGCGGCGCCGCTGGCCGCGCGGGTGATGGTGAACCGCGTCTGGGGATGGCATTTTGGGAAACCCCTGGTGGAAACGACCAGCGACTTCGGGGTGCAGGGTGAAAAGCCGACGCACCCGCGACTGTTGGACGATTTGGCGTCGCGTTTTGTGGCGCATGGGTGGTCGCTCAAGTGGCTGCACCGCGAGCTGGTGCTGTCAGCAACCTACCAACAATCCGGTCGTTCCCGGCCGGAAGCGGCGGCTGTCGATCCTGACAATCGCTTGCTGTGGCGGATGAACACGCGGCGCATGGATGCGGAATCGATCCGTGATTGCCTGCTGCAAACCGCGGGCACGCTGGATGGGCGCGCGGGCGGACCGTCGTCGAATGCGGACCAGGTGGAAAACACGCGCCGCTCCATTTACTCCCGCATCAGCCGGGGCCGGGCCGGAAATTATTTGCGGCTCTTCGACTTTCCGGAGGCCAGCATGCACAGTCCCGGTCGGGAGACCACCACCACGCCGCTCCAACAACTTTTTGTGATGAACAGCCCCTTCATGCGCGCGCAGGCCGAAGCGCTGGTGCGTGGAGTCCCCGAAGGTGCGGACGAGCCCGGGAAAGTCCGCGACATGATCCGGAAAGTGCTGCTGCGCGAGCCCGACGAACGCGAGCTGGAGCTGGCCGCGCACTACCTGACCACGGGGACCCTTCTGAATTATGCGCATGCTTTGCTGTGCACCAACGAGCTTATTTATCAGCCATGAACCGACCAATTTCCCGACGTGAAATGCTGCGCTCCGTGGGTGCCGGCCTGGGCTCCGTGGCGCTCTACGGCATGCTGGCGGATGAAAAAGCGCGCGCCGCATCGCTCCCGGCCGGAGCGCCGGATTTCGCTCCCAAAGCCAAACACAGCATTGTGTTATTCATGCCGGGCGGGCCTTCGCATATTGACTTGTTCGATCCGAAGCCAGCTCTCAAACAACATGCCGGCGAGCGGCCGGACGCGGTCAATGTGCGCACCGAACGCACCACGGGAGGCCTGCTTCCTTCGCCCTTCAGTTTTGCCAGGCACGGGAAAAGTGGATTGGAAATCAGCGAGCTTCTGCCGAATTTGGCCAAGGTGGCTGACGATCTTTGCGTGGTCAGGTCCATGCATACTTTCAATCCCACGCACACGCCGGCCCGCAGCCTGTTCCATTCCGGAAATATCGCGGCCACCCGGCCGTCCATGGGTTCGTGGATTTCCTACGGTCTGGGGAGTGAAAATAAAAACCTGCCAGGATTTGTCGCGCTCAGTGCCGGCGGCGGGGGAGGACCGGGGCTGCGCAGTGGCTTCCTGCCTAGCCGGCATCAGGGTGTGGGATTCGATTATTCATTCGAGGATCCGGAGAAAATGATCAGGGACCTGCGGAACCGGCAAATGACTCCGGAGGCGCAGCGGCGGCAGCTGGACCTCATCCAAACCCTCAACCGCGGCCATAACGAAACGGTGGGCGGGGACGGATTCCTGGAAACGCGCATCGCGGCCATGGAGACGGCGTTCCGCATGCAATCGGAGGCCAACGAAGCCTTTGATCTGCGGGGGGAGCCGGCATCCATCCGTGAACTTTACGGGAACTCGCCATTTGCCAATGGCTGCATCCTTGCCCGTCGTCTGATCGAGCGCGGCGTCCGCACGGTGCATGTTTATTCCGGTGCCGGCCAGCCATGGGATGACCATACCCGGATCAATGACAACCTGCGCAATCGGTGTCCTGACATGGACAAGGCCTCCGCCGCCCTGATCACGGATCTCAAGCAGCGCGGGCTGCTGGACGAAACGGCGGTGGTGTGGGGCGGGGAGTTCGGACGCACCCCGGTTTCCGAAAGCGGCGATGGGCGCGACCACAATCCATTCGGCTTCACCATGTTCATGGCGGGCGGCGGGTTCAAAGGCGGGACCTGTTACGGAGCGACTGATGAATTCGGCTTCCGCGCGGTGGAAAACCGCGTCTCCATCCATGATCTCCATGCCACGCTGCTACATGTTTTGGGCATCGATCATGAAAAGCTGACCTACCGTTACGCCGGCCGGGATTTCCGCCTAACCGACGTCCACGGCGAGATTATCCGTGGATTGTTGACGTGATTTTTTTGGGCGGTGGAAAGTGGGAACGTTGCCCGGGGAGGGCGGGGGATCATTCGGATTTTGACTTATTAATCGCGGATTTTAGTAGATAGGTGGAGCCTCCTGCTAGCAGAAGGGAGAATAGCGGAATGAGGAGTTCGAGGATTTTTGGCGGGGTGCCTGAACCGGTGGGGAGCATCCTGGAGATCGGATGCAGCAGGATGGCCACGGTCCATAGCGCCAGGTTGACGAGGAGGAGCTTCATACTTTTAAATGTAATGGTTATTCCGTTTTTTGCATGTTAACGGAGGGTGAAAGCGAGGTGAAGGGATTTCGCTGAAATGTGCACGCGCCGGTGAAACGCCTGTTTGGACGTGGACTTTGCCGGGGCTTGGAGCCGAGGCAAGGTCGCGGCGGATCGGAGCATGGGACGGCGGGGCATGGGAGGCCGTCTGGGTGGCGGCTTGGGGGGCGGCTTGGGGGCGTTCCGGGACGCGGTTCGTTGGGTGAAGGGTGCGGAGGTTGTCGGGTATAAACAAAACCGCCGCGGAGCCTTGCGGCTCCGCGGCGGCGCGGATGGTTATTTCCGGTCAGGCGGTTACTCGCAGAATTCGGCTTCCAAGCGGAAGAAGTATTTTGCGGGAGGGGTGGGGCCGCCGGGGATGGTCCAGGTGGTCACGCCGTCCGCGGTGGGATAGGCGAGGCCGACGGCGGTCCAGGGGGAGCCGAGGTCGGGGCTGCTGTAGAGGGTGTAGTGATGTCCGGCTTTGGTGGGGACGGCGACTAGCAGATCCGCTCCGGCGCGTGTGACGGAGGTGATTTGGAAGAAGCTGGTCGGATTGTTGGGGTTGGTGCCGGCGGCGTATTCGGCCAGGTTGTTGGAGCCGTCCTTGTCGTTGTCCAGCAGGGCATCGGCGGCATTGCTGTCGCTGAGGCCGTTGGCCACTTCATAGGTGGTGGGCAGGCCGTCGTTGTCTCCGTCTTTGTCCAGACCGGCGATCAAAGGAATTCCGGTGTTGGCGGGGAGGGAGATGCCGGCCTGGTCGTTGAGGGGACGGTAGCTGCCGTCGTAGCCGGCGGTTTTGTCGCCGAGGGCATACCAGACTTCCATGCTGGAACCGCCGCCGCCTTCGAATTCGAGGGCTTCGAAGGTGTAGGTGCCTTCCACGAGGTCGATGCGGCCGAAGGCCTGGCAATTTCCGCCTGGGTAGTCGGCGGCGATGATGGCGTCCCCGCCGACGCGGGAGATGTAGGCGACGCCGTCGCCGGAGGTGTCATTGACCAGGTTGAAGTTTTGGCCGACGATGCGCAGGGACATGCCGTCATCCGCGAAGATGCCGAAGGTGAGCGTCAGGGTTTCACCGGGGGTGCCGTCCTGGTCATTGACGATGATCTGGCCATTGACCTGGGAGACGTAGTTGTCCTGATTGATGCCGACCGGGAAGATCGTGGAGGAGGCGAAGACATTGGCGCCGGGGCGGCCGGTGAGGTTGTCATCGCCGCGGAGGACCACGGTGGTGGCGGTGCCGTCATTGGTCAGGCCCTGGGTGATGGCCGTGTTCATGATGGAACGGGCGTGGGGCAGGATGGAGGTGCGGGCACCGAACTTGGCATTCTGGACCAGGGCGCCGATGGTGCCGGGGCTGCCGACGGGATCGGGGATGGAGGTGAGATGCACGGCATCCAAGGCGTTGTCCGAGAGGGGGGTGGTGGTGGCGAGCCCGCCCAGCGAATCACCGATTTCCCAGTAGAGTTCGTATTTGGAGCCGCCGCCGAATTCAAACATGTAGCTGGCGAGGTCGTAGGTCTGTCCCTCGACGAGCTTGATGCGGCCGATGGCGTTGGTGTCGCCGGTGGGGAAGTCTGCCGTGAGGACCATGTCGCCGGCCACGTCCACGAGGATGGTGGTGCCGCCGTTGGTGCCGTCGAAGTCTTTGCCGATGATGCGGAGGTTGGCACCGTCGTCGCAGCTGAGGCGGAAGGTGACGTAGATTTCCTCGCCGGGGGTGGAGTCGCCGTCGGCATCCGCCGCGAGGGTGATTTTGCCGGTGACTTTGGTGGCGTAGTTGTCGCCGCCATTGTTATTGGGCATCGCGCCTTCGGAAATGACGAGGGAGGTGACGGGTCCGGCGTTGGTGCCGATGACTGGAGCCACGGCGTCGAGAACGGCGGCGGCTTCGGGGAGGCTGCCTTGGTTGTCGTAGGTCTGCGGGGTGTTGGCAACGACGGCGGAGACATTGAGGTGGACGGCACCGGTGTCGCTCAGGGGAGCGGCGGCGGTGAGGTTGGAGTCCACTTTGTCGCCGAGGTCCCAATAGAGTTCGTATTTGGAGCCGCCACCGTATTCATACATGTAGCTGACGAATTGATAGGTCTGGCCTTCGGTGAGCTGCACGCGGCCGCGGACGTCGGTGTCGCCGGTGGGGAAGTCGGCGGTCATGGTCATGTCGCCGCCGTTGTCGACGAGGGTGCGGCCGGCATTCACGGCGAGGAAGTCCTGACCGATGATGCGCATGCTGGCTCCGTCGTCGCAGTTCAGGCGGAAGGTGACGTCGATGAGTTCACCGGGGGTGGCGTTGGCATTGGCGTCGGATTCGACGACGATTTGGCCGGTGACTTTGGTGATGTAGTTGTCGCCGCCGTTGTTGTTGGGCATGGCGCCTTCGCCGATGACGAGGTTGGTGAAGTCCACTTTGGTGACGCCGCGGACGGCGTTGTCGATGAGATAGCGGACAGCGGGGAGGGAGTTTCCGCGGGACCAGGTGGTCGCGTTGCGGACCTGGGCGGCCGCGGCGAGGCGGACTGGAGCCAGGGTGTTGACGGCGGGAATGTCGGTGTTGGATCCGAAGGGCTGCCATTGGGCGAGGCCGCCGGAGATGCCGTCGCCGCTGGTGGCGGAGACTTCATAGTATGCGCCGCCGCCGCCTTCCCAGTTGAGGAATTCCACATCGTATTCGCCGGCGGCGAGGTTGATGGTGGCCATGGTGTTGGCATCGCCGGTGCCGCGTTCAAAAACGAGGGCGGTGGGGTCCATGGGGTCGATGTAGCCGCGGCCGCCGTCGGTGTTGTTGCCTCCGACGGAGACCCAGGGCACGCCTTTGATGCGCATGGCGAAGCCGTCATCCCCGTGCACGCGGATGGTGTAGAGGCCGGCTTTGCCGGGGGCGATGCTGATGCGGGTGGTGGCGATGTTGATGATGTTATCATCGTCGCCGGCGCCATTTGTCAGGAAGGGGAACGGAGCGGTGCCGAGGGCGGGGCCGCCGTTGGCATTGGTGTCAGGATCGACAAAATCCAGATAGGGCGAGGAGCCTTCCGTGGCGGTGCCGGTTTCCACGACCATCGGGTCGTATGCGAGGGCTTTGTCGATGCTGTCAAAGGCATTGCCCGGCAGGGTCAGGCCGCGGATCTCGCGGACGCTCCAGTTGCCTGCGGTGTTCAATGGCATTTTGAAGTCGGCGCAGGGTGGGAAGACCATGCCCATGCGGATGCCGACCAAAGGAGTGGGGGAATCGATGGGATATTCCACCATATAGACGATGGAGGGACCGGTGGTTTCATCGCCGGAGGTGCCGGCTTTGAGTTCGGGGGGCTCGGGTTCGTCAATGGCCCAGCCGCCTTTGTTATCGTTCCAAAGCGTGTCGGCACGCATTTGGCCGGCGTCCTCACCGCCTACGTCATTGGGTTCGCCTCCCGCCCAGTTGCTGAAGGTGAAGGGGTCGCCGTTGGTCCATGCCCAGCCGGCGGTGCGGTTGTCGGGCTCGCCCTGGGATTCAAAGGCGCCGGGTGCGGCTCCTTCGCGGTCGGTCAGGCCGATCCAGCTGTCTCCAGGAGCTCTTCCGATGGTGCGGTAGAGGAAAGTGGTTTTGGCGAGGGAGGTTACGGAGACGAGGCTGCCGGGGACGGTGCCGGTGACGGGGTCCATGGCGGCGCTGGCGTCCGCCAGGGCATTTTTGAAGTTCTGCGCGGCGCGTGGGGTTTCATAAATGCGCCAGGTGCCTCCGGGACCGTATGGGGCTTGGAAAAAGTCGGCTTTGGCCAGCGGTGCCCAGAGCGAGGCGGAGACGCCACCCAGCATGAGGGTGGATTTCAATGTGATTTTCATTAGTTCTTGATGGGTGGGGGATTAGAGGCAAATTAACTTGTCGGAACACGGCTTTACGCAAATTCCGTTAAATTTTGCAAGAAATAATGTATGAAGCCCCTCAAATGAGGGATTTTACATTTTAATAAACACAGATCCGCAGCGAGGGAACAGATCATGGGGCGATAGGAGGTGATAAAAACGAGAAACTTCCAGATTTAACAGAACGGCGATTCCACGGGGGAATTGGAGTTCCCAGGATGCGTCGATTCAGGGCTGCTTTAATCCTTTTTCAAACCTGCTCCCTGGCGGAATGAAAAGGGCATGAATTTTTTTCACCCGCCGCCTCCGGGCTTGCGGAAACCGCGCCCGGAATATGCGCGGGCAATGCCCGGGACGGCGGGCGGGTTTTCATAATCCGGTGGCCGAATCTTGTAGTGAACGGGAATTGCATTCCGGCTCCCGTTTGTGGTTGAATGCCGTTCATCCGTTCGGCGTCCATGGGGATTTCGGAATGGTTTTTTTACTGCTTTCCATGTTTTTCCGTTTTCCCCACCCCCGGATTTCCTTCCACCGGATTTTATTGCTGATTGGAATTCTGTCCGTCGCCGCCGGTTCGGTTTCCGCGCAGACCCTCGCCGTGAATAACGATGTGGTGAAAGCTGTGTCCTTGTTGTCCACCACCGTGACCATGACTGGAAAATCGGAGCTGCAGATCAGCGGCACGGGCGATCCCCTGGCGGGAAGTGTGGTGCATTTGAATTCGCCGGATGCCTGGCTGATCCTGACCAATTTTGCGCCCTCGCAGGTGGTGTCCACTTTTCTTTCCCGTGTGCGTGTGACCGGCGCGGCGGCGGTGGCGGACACCAATGTGAGGGTGGTCCAATTCGGCATGGGCGCGGTCGTCATTCCGCATTCGCCTTCCTATCAACCTTTGGAAATATTCGACGGACGGTCCATGACCGGCATGTCGAAGACCCTCGGTCTTTACACCTATCACACTGACAGCAATCTCGGGCAGCTGCGTGGCGCGGTGAGTTCCTTCCGTCTGAAGCGCGGCTACATGGCCACCTTCGCGCAGCAGCCCAACGGCACGGGAATGAGCCGCGTTTTTATCGCCCAGGATGGGGATCTGGAGGTGGGCGTGCTGCCTTCCGGGCTGGATAACGCGGTGCGTTTTGTCAGGGTGGTGCCTTGGCGCTGGACCGGCAAAAAGGGCTGGGCCGGCGGCAGTGGCCAGAACATGAAACCGCTGTGGGACTACAATTGGAACAACTCCAAGGAGAGCTCGCGCGATGTGGAATATGTCCCCATCCGCCAGACGCAATACTGGCCGGGGCTGCCGAATGATAAACAAAATGTGACGCATTTGCTGGGCTTCAATGAGCCGGACCACGCGGACCAGGCGAATATGTCAGTGGCCACGGCCATTGCGGCGTGGCCGGAATTGCTGGGCTGCGGCCTGCGCCTGGGCGCCCCGGCGGTGTCGGATGGCGGATTGAGCTGGCTGTATGATTTCATCGATCAATGCGACGCGCTGGGTTATCGGGTGGACTACGTTCCGGTCCATTATTACCGCAGCTTTTCCAACCCCGCCGATCCCGACGGCGCGGCAACGCAGATGTATAACTTTTTGAAAGGCGTGGCCGACCGCACCAAACGCCCCGTCTGGGTCACGGAATGGAACAACGGAGCCAACTGGACCTCCGACCCGGACCCGACCTATGCGCAGCAGCAGGCAGCGGTGGCCAGGATGATCGAGATGATGGACAACGCGCCCTTTGTGGAGCGGTATTCTGTTTATAATTGGGTCGAGGACGTCCGCCGCATGGTCTGGGATGACGGCTGGCCGCTGGCGGCCGGGGAGACCTATCGCGACAACGCCTCGCCGGTTTTCTATCAACAGGAATTGGCCGCCGTCTCCACCCCCTCCACGGCGCACTATCTTTTTGACGGCAACACCGGTGATGCGTCAGGAAACGGACACGACGCCATGGCCGCGGGCATCCCGGACTATGCCGCGGGCCGGGCGGGGCAGGGGATCCGGCTGGATGGCACTGACAGTTATGTGCAGCTGCCCCCGCGCCTGGGCGACAGCACGGACTTCACCTTCGCCGCCTGGGTTTTCTGGAACGGCGGGGCGAATTGGCAACGCATCGTGGACCTCGGCGACGGCACGCAGAAACACCTTTTCCTGACACCTAAATCCGGAAGCGGAAATCTTCGATTCACCATCAAAAACGGAGGCGGCGAGCAGCAGCTCAACTCCACCGCCGCCCTGCCGGTGGGGGTGTGGACGCATGTGGCGGTGACGCTTTCCGGGGATACCGGGAAGCTTTTTGTCAATGGCGCGGTGGTCAACACCAGCACCTCCATCACTATCAATCCGGGGGATCTGGGCACGCGTTTGAACTACCTGGGTAAGAGCCAGTTCGCCGATCCGCTTTTCTCCGGAATCCTGGAGGATGTCAGGATCCATAACACCGCCCTGACCGATGCCCAGGTGGCCGCGCTGGTCCCCGCCACCCCGCCCGCGTTTTCCGCCGCCGTGCTGGATCTTCCGGCGGCGACCCCGCTGCTGCCATGGACGGATTCGCTGGCAGCGCTGGCCACCGGCGGTGGCGCCGGGGTGCGCACGTTTTCGAAAGTCGGTGGTCCTGGCTGGCTGGCGGTCGCGCCGGATGGCCGCCTGACCGGGGTGCCGCTGCAGACGGACGTCGGCATGAACACCTTTGAAGTCAGGGTGACTGTGCCCTCCGGCGCCGCGGGGACCGCGATGGTGAGGATTCCGGTAGCTGCGCCCGAAGGATTGGTGGCGCGTTTTCCTTTCAGCGGGAACCCCGCCGCCGCGGTGGGCGGACGGCCGGGCGTGACCACGGGAGGACCGGCTTATGTCAGTGGAAAATATGGACTCGCCGTGAACCTGGATGGCGTGGACGACTCCATCGCCTTGCCTGCGGGTATCGCGAACTCCCCCGCGCTGACGGTTGCCGCGTGGTTTTATTGGACCACTCCGGCCACCTGGCAGCGTATTTTCGACTTCGGCAATGGAACCGCCGAGCATATTTTCCTAACGCCGCGCACCTCGTCCAACCGCATGGCCCTGACCATCCGCAAGGGCGCCACGGAGACCACTGTCGACACCACCATGCCGTCGGTCGGAGTGTGGACCCATGTCGCCGCCACCATCGGCGGGGGCTCGATCAAACTGTTTGTGAATGGCAACCTGGCCGCCTCCGGGGTCACCGCCCTGAGCCCCCCGGACATCCGGCCGGCCGCCAATTTTGTGGGAAAAAGTCAGTTTGCCGATCCCTTGCTCAGCGGCCGCGTGGATGAGTTTCTGGTGTTCAACAAAGCGTTGGCACCTTCCGAAATCACCGAGCTGCTGACCGCGCAGGCACCGGTCTTTTCCGGCGATCCGATCAACCGGCCGGCCGGTGCCGCGGGATCCGTCTATGAACAGACCATGGCCGGCACCGTGACCGATCCCAACCCCAACAGCTGGATCACCTATCAAAAATCCGGCGGTCCCCGCTGGCTGACCGTCGACGGGTATGGCCGCTTTTCCGGACAGCCCGGTGCCTCCGACGCGGGACAAAACCGGTTTTTGATCCGCGCCACGGATGCCACGGGACTGGCCTCGGAGACCACTCTGCTCATCAACGTGCCATCGCCCGCGGATGCCCTGGGGATCTGGCACTTTGACAACAATCTGACCAATCAAATCGGAGGCACCGGCACCGCGAGCGGAGGACCGGCTTACGACACCGGTTGGTTTGACAGGGCCTTGCGCTTCGATGCCGCCGATGACTTCGCCACCCTCCCGTCCGGATTGCTGGGAACCGCGGCGGATTTCACGCTGGCTGCCAGGGTGCGATGGGATGGCGGAGGGAGCTGGCAGCGCCTTTTCGACTTTGGGGTGGATACCACCAAGTATCTGATGATAACCCCGCAATCCGGCGGCGGCACCCTGCGGTTTGCTATCAAAAACACGGCCGCCGAGCAGGTGCTGGACGGTCCCGCGCTGACTCCGGGGGACTGGGCGCATGTGGCGGTGACTTTGGCGGGGAACACCGGAACGCTCTATTTCAACGGCACCGCCGTGGACTCCAAATCCATCACCATCGATCCCTCGGCCATCAATCCCACGCTGAATTACCTGGGGGAAAGTCAGTTCGCCTCCGACCCGTTGTTTGCCGGGGTCTTGGATGAAATGCGCATTTTCCGGCGCGGTCTGAGCGCCGCCGAGGTGGCCTCGCTGGCCTTCCCTCCGGTGCCGGTGTTGATTCCTGATAACAGTTATGAGGCCTGGGCCGTCCAGCAGGCTTTCGGCACCCCGGCCGGCTCCGGCGCGGCGGCGGATCCGGATGCGGACGGGATGGTGAATCTGTTGGAGTTTCTGTTGGGAACGGATCCCCTGGGTCCGGATTCCGGGGTGGCCATGCAGGGCGGGGTGGCCACGGCGGCGGAATTGGGTGGGGCCACGGTGTCGGGAAAAACCTATCTGACCTGGCGGGCACGGGTTTTGAAGATCCGGCCAAACATCAAACTGGAGGCCGAGACCGCCGCTTCCCTGACGGATTTCGCCACTTCCGTTCCCGCCGTGCAGGTGGCGGATCCCGTGGCGGATGGCGCTTTTGAAACCATCATCTGGTATCATCCTGTCGCCTTGGAGGACAGTCCCGGAGGCCGGGCGTTCATCCGGCTGCGGGTGACGAAATCCTGACGGATTTTCGGTTTGGGATTTTGCCGGTGTGGGCCGGGTGGATGCATAACCGGGCCGATGCATAGCCGGGTGGATGTGTAGCCGGGGCTTTGAGAACAAGGCCGGGACGGGCCTTGCTACGGGTGGCTGCGGGATTGTCAGGGGGTGCCGAGGAGGCGGCCCAGGGATTGGATGAGGCGGTCGAGTTGGAACGGCTTGGGGATGACGCCGAGGAAGCCGTGGTCGCGGTAGGTTTCCATGAGTTCGTCGTCGATGTAGCCGGTGGTCAGGAGCGCTTTGATGGTGGGGAATTCGGCTTTCAGGCGCGCCACGCATTCCTTTCCTCCCATGCCGCCGCGCACGTCCAGGTCCACGAGGATCAGGTCGAAGGGCGCGCCGAATTCGCGGGCTTTGCGATAGGCCTCGATGGCTTCGCGTCCATCGCGCGTGCAATACACATCATAGCCGGAGGATGTCAGGATGCGCTGGACCACCGCGCGGATGCCGCTGTCGTCATCCATGAAAAGCACGCGGGCTTTGGACTCCACGGGCTTGGCGACGATGGGGGTGAGGGAAGGGCCGGTGCCATCCGTGGGCGGGGGCAGGGGCGTGGCGGAGTGCAGGAGCAGGCGGATGTTCACTGGCAGCCACAGCGTGAAAGTGGTGCCCTGGCCGGGGATGGATTCCACCTGCAAATGACCGCCATGCGCTTTTGTCAGGGCGGCGGCCATGGCCAGCCCCATGCCGTCGCGGCCGGGGCGGGTGGTGAACCATGGATCGAAAATCCGGAGCAGATGCGAGCCCTCGATGCCGTGGCCCTGGTCGCGCACGCGGAGGCGCACGGAAGCCTGCTCGCAGTCGTCGCGGCGGCCTTCGCGGACATTCGAGGCATCGATGAAAATGGTGCCGCCATCCGGCATGGCCTCGTCCGCGTTTTCGATCAGACGGCGCAGGAGATCTGTCAGGGCGGCTTCATCCGCCTCCACGGGCCAGAGGTCCGCGCTGATTTGCAGGACCGGGCGGGAGTGGCCGGTGAGGAGGGAAAAGGGCACGGTTTTTTCCAGAAAAGCCTTCAGGTCCACGGTGCGCTTTCTCAATTCCCCGCCATGGGGCGTGCGTGCCAGGGTGGCGAGGCGTTTGGAAAGATCCACGGCGCGGTCGCAGGCTTCCCGGGCACCACCTGACAAATCGCGGATTTCCGCCTGGGACACCGGTTGCCGCATCAGCAGCTCCAGATTGCCGCGCACGGAGGTCAGGGCGTCGCTGAGTTCCCGCGCGGTGCCCGCCATGACGCGGCCGGCGGCATCCAGACGCGCCTCGTGGAGACGGCGGGACTCGCGTTCCTTGAGCACGGTGATGTCGTGGAATTTGATGAGCAAAGCCTGCCCCGGCGGCCAGGGGATGCGCGTCACCAACACATCCAGCCAACGCCGCACGTGGTCGGGCCGCTGGTGCCTGACTTCCGTTAGGCGAAGGGTGTCGCTGATGGCCAGGACCTGCGGATCGTAGTCCTCGCGGTCGAATAAATCCGGCAGCACGAGGGAAAGATAGCGCTGCATGAGTTCCGGTCCCGGGATGCCGAGCACGTGGCCCGCGGCGGCATTTGCCTCCAGGATCAGGCCATCCTTGGCTCCCACGATCAACGCG